>JBAXBD010000711.1:0-3513 GCA_037142165.1 Schlesneria sp.
GGTAAAGCGGTCGAATCAAAGCGAGTCGCAATCCATAGGCGACGCGAGAATTTGCGTCTGTGGACTGATTGATCATTCGCTTTGCCAGGGCCGCAGCCGCTTCGAGGTAAACCGGATCATTCAGAGTGACCAGGGCCTGAAGAGGTGTATTTGTACGGATACGACGAATCTGGCAGACCTCGCCACTTCCCGCGTCAAACATTGTGAGAGAAGGGTAAGGTGTGGTCCGCTTCAGATACGTGTAAAGGCTGCGACGGAACCGATCCTCACCTTCCGCATCGACCCAGGTCTTGCCATTGTAGGTCGATCGCCACAAGCCCGCCGGTTGAGGCGGCATGACCGAGGGACCTCCAAGTTTTGACGACAGCAGTCCTGCCACCGCCAGCGCCTGATCCCGCACGACTTCGGCACCAAGTCGAAATCGCGCACCGCGTGAAGGAATCGTGTTGCGGGGATCAAGTTCCTGCAGCGCGGCAGAAATGTCTGACGACTGGCGATAGGTATCGCTCAGAACAATCGTTTTCAAAAGTTTCTTGAGTGACCAGCCGCCATCACGGTACTCGGCGGCCAACTTCTCCAGGAGTTCCGGGTTCGATGGTGCGGCACCCAGGGCACCGAAGTCTTCTTCGGTTTCCACGATGCCGATCCCGAACAGCCGCGACCAGATTCTGTTGGCCCAGACACGAGGTGTCAGCGGGTTTTCCTGATTGACCAGCCATTTTGCGACTGACAGGCGATTCAGCGACTCGTCGGTACTCACTGGACCGAATCCCGCCAACAGAGCCGACTGGACAGGATTACCCTGATCCAGGAAGTTGCCCCGCTTATGAATCTTGGTCACACGCTTCTTGTCGGGAGATAGCTCGCGCATAACAGGAACAAGTGCCAGTTCTGCGTTGAAGTCATTCAGCGACTTTTTCGCAGCGGCCAGTTCATCTCGCAGTTTTCGACATTCGGGAGAGTCTTGTGGCAGGATCAAACTAGCCGGATCGGCCGTGCTGGTACTCAACCGGAAGTTGGCCAGTGTCAGTCGATTGCCATAGGCCTGCGTCACGGTGACTCGCAGCCTGGTTTCAGCATCCAGTTTCAGCGGTTCAGCAAGATCGAAGAAGGCAACGTGTCGTTCACGCGACCGAGGGCTGACCGCCCAGCCGGTTTTTGTGTCTCCATCGATTGCCGCAGCGACGGGCCATCCATCCTGCGAAAAATCGGAACGAGGGTTTTTCAACTTCAGCGAACGAGCGCTGTCAGTGTCGACACGTTCGACGACGATTTCTGACACGACGAAATTCGGATCGGCGGGATTACGACCAAGGCCCAACTGGCCATCGGCGAATTTCGTCGGAATCGCTTCAAGACGCAGTGCGGTGTAAGTCCCCGCGTTCATCGAAATCGTCAACGAGTAAACGTCGTCGACTTCCGATTTACCACTAACGAGAATTGTCTGATCCGCATTGGAAGTCAGAGTTGCCCCGTTCGCGGACTTGGCTTCAGTGACTTGAACTGGCGTCCATAGGACATTCTTGGATTCGCCGATGTTCTCTGCATTCTGTTCCGCCGCTTTCAAATCGGCTTCAACCTCAGCAACTCGCTTTTGCAGAGTTTCTCGCTGCGACTTCTGTTGGGGAGTCAGCACTTCCAGGCGCGGGGCATCGTCGTAACGATCGGCGTCTTCGGTCTGATTGAAGATCGCGTAGAAGCGATAATAGTCATCATGAGAAATGGGATCGTATTTGTGCGAGTGACATTTCGCGCAACCCATCGTCAGTCCCATCCAGACTTGAATGGTCGTGTCGACTCGATCTTTGACTGCGGCGACGCGAAACTCTTCGTCATCGGTCCCCCCTTCATCGTTCGCCATCGTATTGCGATGGAAGGCGGTCGCGATGATTTGTTGTTGAGTCGAGTTTGGCAGCAGATCACCCGCCAGTTGTTCCGCCGTGAATTGATCGAGCGGCATGTCGGCATTGAGGGCCTGTGTGATCCAGTCCCGGTATGGCCACATCGAGCGGCCCAAATCTTTTTCGTAACCTTTCGTATCGGCATATCGAGCCAGATCAAGCCACATCCTTGCCCAATGTTCGCCAAATTGTGGAGACTTCAGCAGTTCATCGACGTAGCGCTCGTAAGTCTCGAGAGAAAAGTCTTTTGCAAATGTGTCCGCCATCTCGGGCGTCGGGGGCAAACCGATCAAGTCGAGCGACAGCCGTCGGGCCAATGCCTGAGGCGACGCCGCAGGCCGAAGTGCCAATCCATGGTTCTTCAACGCGTTCGTGACAATCTCATCGATCGAGCCGGCTGGCTTTACGACAGGTTCGAACGACCAGTGCCGTTCCCATTTCGCTCCGTCCGCGATCCAGCGACGGATCGCGTCGATCTGCTCGGTTGCCACCTTCTTACGCGACTTGGGAGGGGGCATTACCAGGTCAGGATTGGTGCTGGTCATTCGCTCGATGATCAGGCTTTGGTCAGGCTGGCCGGGGACGATCGCCGCCTGATCCTTACGCAGCTTTTTGGCATCGGCCTGGAGGTCGAGTCGCAAATCGCCTTGACGTTCATGTTCGTCGGGGCCATGGCAGGCAAAACAGTTTGCCGACAGCACTGGCAAGACATCGCGAGCAAAATGGACAGGCTCTGCGGCACTGGCCGTGAGCGTCATGCTTGATATCAGCATCACAAAAAATGAAAAGAATTTCATCAATGGCACTCCGCCTCGACTCGTTGTTCCAGTTCCGAAAGGTCAATCATAGGGCACGCCAAGCTGCGCGTCATCGCTTCCAGGGACGTCGGGTCTTTAAAAGCCGATCCGCTGATGATGCAGACAATATTTGCCTGGGGGTCCAGTTGACCGGCTCGAGCCGCCTGTAATACTCCTGCCACTGCGGACGAGCCAGCCGGTTCGGCGAAGAGACCCTCTTCCCTGGCCAGTCTCGACTGGATTTCGAACACAAATTCATCCGAAACGAGATGTCCAGTTCCACCACTTTCCCGACACGCCTTGATCACTTCATCCGCGTCAATGACCTGTGGAACCTGCAGACCACTGATCCGGGTCGTGCAGTCGACGTTGCGTCCAACAATCGCCCCCGACTTCAGCGGTCCTGAAATGGTGTCGTTTCCCTCCGGCTGAACGCACTCCACACGTGGAAGTCGTTCGATTTTTCCCGCTTTCTGCAGTTGATTAAACCCGCGAGCAATCGCCAGTACAAATCCCCCCCCGCCCGCCATACAGAAAACATGGTCGATCGGCTCCGTGATTTGTTCAACCAGTTCATGCGAAATTCCGCAGACACCCGACATGCCAACCGGTGAATAGGCAAAGGCACTGATCTGCATTTGAGCCTGCGGCCGAGCGCTAAGTTGCTTTAAACACTCGACGACACGATCAGAAGTTCGGCTGTCGACTCCGAAGTTTCGGATGCGATACAGCTTCGCACCGTACGCCAGCATCTGCCGCAGCTTTCCTTCCGGCGCTTTTTCCTGGAATATTGGCAACGAAAAGTTCTTCCCCCA
>JBAXBD010000712.1:0-3512 GCA_037142165.1 Schlesneria sp.
GGCCTTGGCTCGCTCCAGAAGTTCGTCAGCATCTGATGCGATCAAACCCGGACCAAAATCCAAGAACATCATTCCAGCGACGATGACAGAAAGTGAACTGCGTTGCATGATCAGTCTCTCGACAAGAATTGGGGTGGGGCTTTTCACGTTAAAAGTTACGTTTGACATCATGCAGAAGCAATCGTCAGCCTTGCCAGACAAAACGAATTATCCCATCGCCACGAGGATTTTACGCGGCCCGGAATAAGCGTTTCGTCCGTGAGCGACGAGGTGATTGTCAAGGACGAGTACATCCCCCTGTTGCCAGGGGAATATTACCGATTCGTTCCACAGTACTTCTCTGATTCGATCAAGATCTTCATCAGGAATTGTGCTACCGTCACCATAAAAGGCATGAGTCGGAAGGTTGTCAATACCACAGCGATCGAGCAACGGACGACGGTGCCGTTCGTCGAGATTCGTCACGTGCCATAAATTCGCCTGGTTGAACCAATGCATTTCGCCCGTCACCGGATGGCGTTGAACTGCGGGCCGGATCGACCAGGTTCGCAGGGTCCCGTTTTCTGTCCACTCGAATTTAATGTCGTTTTCATTCAGATATTCTTCGACAACACTTCGGTCACTGGTCTCGAAATGGTCCATCCAGGATTTCCCGAGTCCACGCTCCTGACCATGCATCGTTTTGACGTATTTGACCCCAAGCCGTTCGAATCGATCTCGTAGTTCTTGGTCCATTTTCTGATAGACCCTACGGCAATCAACGATCGGAGTTTCGCCTCGGTCGACAGGCTGAATATGGCAGTGAAAAATTATTCGTTTCGGCGGAGATTTTGCGTAGGACAGTTCGTTGTGTAATGTGATCCGATACTGGGGAGGAAATTCTGTCGAAGTGTAAACGTTATCGGCGACCTTTGTCCTGGGCGATTGGCCTTCCACGTACGGCTTCAGTTCAGGAACAGCAGCCTGGGAAACTCGCTGAAACTCGTCAATTTCACGAATCACGAACCCTCGAAAGAGGACTCCGCCGTACCGATACAAGGTCGATTTCAACCACTCGTGTCGATCTGAAATAAAAGTAACAAGATCTCCTGCGGAACGACAACCCGCTTCAACCGGTTGCACCACCAGCGGAAGCTCGTTGAATCCTTCGAGTCTCGAAACATTAATCTCCATTCCTGATCCCTCGTCGAAAGTTGCAAACACTGTGTCAGCGATTTCTTTGGACACAGCGTTCTGCTGAAGCCGGAGCCTCCATTGGCCCGCAGATTCTCGTTTTTTGGTTTGCCGCGTGAAAAGTACCGCGAGACTAAAGTTGGGCGTGAAGTACGACCTGAGTTGTTCGGGTTTAAATAAAACACGATTTCAAGTTCGTCAACAATCGTAATGTATTGCAGCCGAGGAGCGCACGCCTCATTAACCCGCCGTTTTTCTGCGGAAACTGCCGATCTGGTTCATTTACTCCGCCAGAAATCCGTCCGACACCCGGCCAAAAAAAATCCCCTTGTGGCAATCACAACGGCTTCGCCTGCCATGCCGAATACGCAGATCCGACTGATTAGGCGTAAAACTGAAGCGAATTTTCGGGATGCGGTGTCTGCTGCGACAATGAGGCTCGCGTCAAGGGGCTTAAAGTGCCGATCATTATGAATACCAGATATTCGGTTTTTGCGGGGTTTTCCGTCCATCGAATGTCGCACAGGCGCTTCGCTGGCACGGAAACGGACGGGAACAGGCGAAATTGGCTGGTTGCAACAGGCGGTTTCGGCCGATGATGGAAAAGGTCTCAAAAAGGTTTTAGAAAAATGACAGATCTGATTTGCCGAATTTTACGAACGGAAGGCCGGTGGAAACGGCTCCTGTTTTCGGCGATTTTCGTGATTTGTGTCTCTAGTATTGCACAAGCTGAAGGCACAATTGGTCATAACGACTGCTGCGGGCGACAGGACGTGATCTTAATTCGGGGCGGACTTGGGTTCTGGCCGGGTGCGAACGCTCTGGCCGACGAGTTTCGCTGCCTGGGATATGCACCCACGGTTATCTACGGCTGGGAAGCGGGGGCCACGGCGAGGAAAATTGCATGTGCTCATCAGCGATGTAAGATGGCAGGCGGAGTCATTATTGTTGGTTATAGCAGTGGAGCTGACGCCGCTTGCGTACTTGCCCAACGACTCGAAACGTATGGTATTGGAGTGCAGACCATGGTCCTGATCGAATCGACCCTTGGGACGCCGGTACCTGGAAATGTCGACTATTGCATTAACTACTATGCGTCACGCAAGCTCGATATGATCCCCATGTTCCGAGGAATTCCGGTCGAAGCCGAAAGTCCCTGCACTATCATTCACAATATCGACGTCAAAGAATTTCCCGAGTTTGCCAGTCAATTAAAGCGAAACCATTTTGCAATCGGGAGTACGACTGCCATGCGTGAGATGGCGACGGGAGCGGTAGTTTCACGTCAGCCCGCGATGGTTTCGTCTCACGATAACACACTGATCGGTACCCTTCCCCCTCTGCCAGTGCGCAGGTAGTTCTCTGTCAAACCGATGGAATTACCGAACATGTCGACCGGACGTCGGTTTCCTGCAAGTCTTTTGATTATTAAGGCGGACGGAACCAGACCGTCCCGTCTTTCGGCCGGTTTCACAGGGTTCAGCGAGCGTCAGGCAGATCAGCTTGGAATGCAGTTTCTGAGTGCGGCGAGTCGGAATTTCGATCAATCGGCCATCTTGACCAAGGGTGGAGAATGGAGCTACGGTGACTTGGCGATCGCGGCAATGCGAGTTGCCATCGCCCTGCAATCCAGTCCCGGCTTTATGCCGGGCGCACGTGTCGTGGTCGTGTTTCCCAACTGCTTCGAGTATGTCGCCGCATTCTATGGGACATTGCTGGCAGGCGGGGTGGTCGTTCCCGTGCCTCCCAAAATAGAGCGTCACGCGCTGGAGCGAATTATTGAGTCGACAGAAGCGTCGACGGTTGTGATTGAGTCGGCGACGAAAATTCCCGCCTCTTTCAACGAACAGATTCCATCATATTCAGTAGAATTAAACGGAACGTTCAGTGATTCAATAAATCATTTGCCTGCACAAACTGCGGGTGGAAGTGACCTGGCTGCGATCTTCTTCACGTCTGGTTCGACTGGTGACCCCAAGGGGGTGATGCTCAGTCATCAAAACCTGATTTCAAACGCCGCCTCCATTCAACAATATCTCGAGATCAATTCGCACGATCGCCCACTGTGCGTTCTGCCGTTCTACCACGCATTTGGAAACTCCGTACTACAGTCGCATCTTATGGCAGGTGCGACACTGATTCTCGATGGTTCGACGGTGTTCCCTGAAACCTTGATAAACGCCATCAATTCATACCAAGCGACGAGCCTTTCCGCCGTTCCAGACCTCGTGCGTCTGTTACTTGATCGCACGTCTCTCGGCCGAAGCGAATTGCCATCACTGCGATATCTCGCCGTCGCTGGAGGGGCGTTACCGCATGATCTGGCAGTCGATTTAGCC
>JBAXBD010000713.1:0-3508 GCA_037142165.1 Schlesneria sp.
GCCAGGGTGTCGTCACGGCGGATATCGATCTCGACGGACTGATCGACATTTACGTTGCAAACGACCTTCAGCCAAATTTTCTGTTTCAGAATGCCGGAGACGGGACGTTTCGGGATATCAGCGATGAATCCGGCGCCGCGTATGACAAAACGGGGCAAGTGCACGCCGGGATGGGTGTCGATGCTGCCGACTTGAATGGCGACAGGTTACCAGAATTATTCGTGACAAATTTTGAGCAGGAGTACAACACGTGTTACGAAAATCAGGGACATGGTTCGTTGAGTGACGTCAGCGAGATCAAGGGACTCGCAGCGGCCAGTCGTCCATGGGTGGGATGGGGCACGGCACTCGTCGATTTCGATTCCGATGGCTTGCGAGATGTGATTGTGACCAATGGTCACACAGACGAAAATATGTCTGAGATGGGTCGAGACGCCGAATACAGGCAACCTCCGCTGATCTGGAGAAACCTTGGAAAGAGATTCGAAGTTGTCGGAAACTTGGCCGGTCTCTATTTCGAGCAGCGCCATTGCGGTCGTGCACTGTCGATTGTCGATCTCGATCATGATGGTGACTTCGATGTCGTGATTGGACACCAGGATCAAGCTCCTGCGTTGCTTTCCAACGATGGAGTTATTTCCGAGAAATCACGGAAAAAAACGCTGACGCTGCGGCTGATTGGCCGCACAAGTAATCGGGACGCGGTCGGTGCGACGATTCTCATCGAATCGGGTCGTTTGAAGACGTACCACCAGATTCGAGGGGGAGGCAGCTATCTGTCGGCACACGATCTTCGGATCATCGGAGTTTGTGATGAAAAAGTCGCGAACGTCACGATTCGATGGCCGTTGGGAATCACCTCTCATATTTTGGATCTTTCAGCGGGGCGAGAGTATATATTGATCGAGCCACGTGCCGCTGACGAAGGGACATATCAATGCGAAGTCAACAGAGATAAAACTGCTGGCACTCAGTGACATGTGAAAATTGTGATCAATTCTCGTCGCCCGACAGCGTCAGATGTATTTCGACTTTCAGTTATCAATGGGACGGATTAGGTGTGAATTCAAGCTCGCTCAACCATCGCCGCGCTGCGGTTCGCACTGGACTTCTAGCGGCTCTTTCAATTGTCGCACTGGTGTCTGTCGCGATCGCATGGCGTCTCGTTAACAAACCGAATCATGAAGTGGTCATTGGATCGGATACAACTCAATCCGCGTCATCGGCCAAGCCCAAGCTGGATTATCGTCCTCGATTCGAACTGGATGCGGTCGGATTCGTTTCCGTCGGTCGTGCGATTGAGCCGTGGAAGCCGGACGCGTCACTCGACGAAATTGCCAAAGTTTGGGACAGGATCGGTTATCGAACGGTCGAACGGATTGATCGCCAACTGGCGAACAAGAAAAGTCTGACCGAGATGGATCGTTATTCGGCGCTGTATCTAAAGCCGCCCTGTTGAATTACGAGGGAGAAGCCAAACAGGCTTATGACCTTCTCGCGCAGGCGCGAACGATTATCGAATCAGACGACGAATTGAAACCCGACTTGCTTTACAACCTGATCTTTCTTCAGGGTGCCACGGCTTTACGCAGGGGCGAAAACGAAAACTGCATTCTGTGTCGCGGTGAAAGCTCGTGCATTCTTCCAATTAACGAGGCCGCCAGACACATTCATCCGGAAGGATCGCGTCTCGCGATCCAGCATTTCACGGAATATCTCGAACAATTTCCAGACGACTTTGATATTCAATGGCTGCTCAACCTGGCACATATGACATTAGGTGACCATCCCGACAAGGTTGATCCGAGGTTCGTCATCTCACTGGATCATTATCGCAATTCCGAGTTCGACATTGGTCGCTTCCGTGACATTGGCCATCTGGTTGGCGTCAATCGGCTGAACCAGTCGGGGGGAGCAATCATGGATGACTTTGATAACGATGGCTTGCTCGACCTGATTGTGACAACATTCGATCCGACGGGTCAGATGGCCTTCTATCGAAACACGGGCCAGGGGGGATTTGAAGATCGCACCGAGGCCGCTGGACTGACCGGCCAACTCGGTGGCCTGAATTGCATGCAGACCGACTATAACAATGATGGGCGTCTCGATGTTTTCATCGTTCGTGGTGCCTGGGCTTCATACCCGATGCGACCCAGTCTTCTCAGGAATGACGGCCATTCGAAATTTACGGATGTCACCGAAGAGTCTGGCCTGTTTGATCCCGTCAATTCGATTTCTGCGTCATGGTCGGACTACGACAACGACGGCTGGCTTGATCTTTTTATCTGCTGCGAACGTCAATCGAGTCGACTTTATCACAACCTGGGGAATGGCAAGTTTGAGGAAGTTGGATACCGCGCCGGTGTTTGCTCGGTCGATAAGATCGGCTGCAAAGGAGCCGCCTGGATTGATTATGACAATGACGGATTTCCGGACCTGTTTCAGAACTATCTTCTGCCGAATGACGGCCCACGACTTTTTCACAATAGTCGAAACGGAACGTTCGAAGACGTAACCGAAATGGTTGGAATTGATGGTCCAGTTCTTGGCTTTTCGTGCTGGGCCTGGGATTTCGACAACGATGGTTGGGAAGATCTCTTCGCGACTTGCTATGACCGTAGTCTTCGGGGTGCCATCAAAGGACTGTTGGGAAGCCCTACTTCAAATCGGACGGGTCGCCTTTACCGTAATCTTGCCGGGAAGGGATTTGAGGACGTGACAAAACAAGCCGGCCTCGACCTCGTTTTTATTGCCATGGGTTCCAATTACGCCGACTTCGATAACGACGGATACCTGGATATGTACCTCGGTACGGGCGATCCGAATATTGAAACGCTGGTTCCCAATCGAATGCTCAAAAATGTCGAAGGCAACCGGTTTGCGGATATTTCCTCCACGTCAGGAACCGGGCATTTGCAAAAAGGGCACGGCGTGGCATGCGGTGATTGGGATCGTGATGGCAATGTCGACCTTTTCATTGAGATGGGTGGTGCCATCAATGGTGACAAGTATCACAATATTCTCTTTCAGAACCCTGGACACGATCATGCCTGGCTGACAATCAAATTAACAGGAGTCAAATCGAATCGAGCCGCAATCGGAGCAAGGATCAAGATTATGACCAAAGGAACGAGACCTCAGACAATTTGTCGCCACGTTTCGTCAGGAAGTAGTTTCGGCGCCAATCCGTTACTCCAGACGATTGGCTTGGGTGCCGTAGAAAAAATTGATTTCGTGGAAATTTTTTGGCCGACGAGTGGAACGACACAAGTTTTTAAAGACGTTGCGGTGAACCAGGCAATCGGCGTTACGGAGTTTGCTCAAGAATTCGAGAAGCTCGATTGGAGGCCAACCCCGGTTCCCATGCCCCAACCCAAAAAATAAAAGTCTGATTGACGATTCTGTTGAGTTCCGACGATTGTTCACGTGAAGACATAACACCCAAGAGTTTGCAGAGAAAATCATGAATAAAACTGAAAGCAACGTGACAACGTCAGAAGACCTC
>JBAXBD010000714.1:0-3500 GCA_037142165.1 Schlesneria sp.
AGTTCCGCCAGCAAATCGATCAAGCACTTCGTGAATGCTCCGTGACCCCATTCCGTGTGTTCGAAGGATCGCTCCCTGGGGGAACATCCGAACAAAACGGAGGCGTTGTCTGGCAGGTCTTTGGCTCGAAAACTTGCCCCAAAACTTCGACCGCGGGCTTCGTTGGGGATGTTGCGACAACAGTCTGCAAAAACGACGCGATGACCGCACTTGGCCAACTTTAACGATGAGAGCAATTCCGAGAGTCGGACCAGCGAATCAGGTTTCGGCTCGGTCAGCGGTTCTCCGGAATTCCCAAACCGTGTTTGACCCGTCGTCGAATCCTTCACCTCAATCACGACCGTGTCGAATGGACAGAAACATCCTTCGGTAATCGTATTGCGTTGATCGTCGACCAACTGCTTTCCTGTTGCCACATCGATCGAAGGGGTTTCGACGCCATGACCGAACAACCCCACGATCAGGACTCCCTCACTCGTCCCTAACGTACGAAATGTGCGAAACTTGGCGCGGATTGCTTCGGCCGTCGCTGCTTTTCCCAAAAGAAGATCGACCTCGTACCCGCTGTTTTTCAGCACGTCGCCCAGAGCTTTCGCATCGTTCTCCGGGAACTGCAATGGGGACATCAACGAGTCGTCGTATTTGTTGACCCCAATCAAGAGGGCATGTTTCTCGCCGGCTGCTGCCGTAAAACTCATTAAGAGACAAACAGAAGTAATCACAAGGCGAAACATCAGTTCCTCCACAATCGCATTTTATGAGTTGGGCAGGCTGCGAAACGGCGTTGCGATGAGAGCGAAAAGAGTTTCACAACGCAATGATCACGAGTTTGTGTGAAATTCCAGCGACATGAGAACAAATCATATCAAGCATGTATGCGAAGGCAACGATCTTTCGGCGACAGCTTGGTCCGCTGGAGGAAGCGACTTAGGGGGTCGGGCCGCGCCCAGATAACGCGAGCTCGCAGGAAAACAGTGATCAAAAGCCGACGCGGACGCAGTGAACGACACCATCCCCAAAATCCCAGCAATCAGGATTCTTGTCATCGCCTTCATGATTTCTATCCGTTCGCCGTTCACTGGTATTTGAGACGAGGAAAAGTTCCGCTTCCCAGAATGAGAACGAGGCGGAAAGTAAATCCTTCCCAATTTTCACATTTTATCTTCAGAAAAACCTGTAGGACGAAGTCCCTGCTCCAAAGGAGAATGGGACCCAGCGCGATCAATCCATTCACCGCGAGAATATCCGGCAAATTGCTACGGCAAAAGCCCGTTAACCACCGCCTCGGGGCGCTGGGGTGGGTTCTTTGTCATCGGTGTTGCTCGTTGCGGTTTCTCGCTCGGAGTCAGTTTGACCACCACTTATCTCTACTTTCTACTCTCACTTGTCTACTCTCTGGCCGAGTCGGCCCCTCACTCAGGAACGGCTGCGAGACGGAAGCCCAACCCGTCTTGCATGTAGCCGGGCGAGGCGCCATTCCGGCTCGCTGATCGACAGCCGAAGGCGTTGCCGCTCCAACCGCTGCCCCGAAACACCCGGAGCGAGCCTGAAGAGGCACCGACGGGATCATGAACCACCGTTGTATCGTATTCCGACGAATACCAGTCGCTACACCATTCACAAACGTTTCCCGTCATGTCATACAAGCCGAAATTGTTGGGGCTGAATCGCCCGACTGGCGACGTGAATGCGAATCCATCATTTGATTTCAAGAAGTACTGGTGGTTCGGAATTTTCGTTTTTGCTTTGGCATCACACACGTTCCCAATCCGCGCTAACCCTTCAGGATCGTTTCCGTTGTGATAGCGCGTGATTGTTCCTGCTCGACACGCATACTCCCATTGCGCTTCAGTTGGTAACCGGTATCCATTACCACCTGAAACCGTCACGCTTGTCCCTTGAATTCGATAAAACTCCGATTTCCCTTCCTTGCGACTTAACCAGTTACAGAACGCTACAGCATCGTTCCAACTGACATTCACCACGGGATCATCGTCAGTGGGGCTTGGATCAAAACCGGTGCTCCGCCAATGAAAACGCTTGTCCTGCACGGATCCTTTGTGTTCCGCATAGTAGCCCCAGCCGCCTTCGTCGTCCGTCTCCGCTTCGGTCACATAGCCTGTGGCATGCACGAACTGGCGGAATTGGCGGATTGTCACTTCATATTTGCCCAACTGAAACGGTTTTGTGATTTGCACCTTGTGCTGTTTTTTTGCGTCTTCCAGCCATTCTTTCTCAGCGTAGGGAAATAGCTTGCGCAATTCCTCAACACCATCCTCATTTCCCATCAAAAATTCGCCAGGCGGAATCAAGACCAGTTCCGCCCCAATGCTGTTCGTGGTAATGACATTCGTCCCGCGAGACTTTGCCCAGGCTTCCTGGGCCGATTGAGCCTTCTCTCGATTAAATGGCGCGACAAGCAGCGAAGGCGGGGGTGAAGAACTCGAAGAGGTCAACTGGAAATCGACAACATCGGTAACCAATGATCGGGTTGTCTGCTTTTTGCCTCCGGTCGCAGCCGCCACCAGTCTTGAGACTCGCGGGCGTAACTTGTCCGCCAGAGTCCCTGCGGTGATCTGTCCATTCGCGGGTTGCGATTTGATTTCATCGATCAAACATTTCGTAAAAGCGCCATGTCCCCAGTCGGGATGCTCAAACGCCTGTTCGTTGGCGGAGCAGGCAAAGAACGCGGCGGTGTTCTCGGGGAGATCCGTCAGCTTGACGTTGGCACCAAACGCACGACCTCGTGCCTTGTTGGGACTGGTGCGACAACAATCGGCTAACAGGATGCGGTTGCCGGCGGGCGACGTCCGTAATGCCGCCAGCAAGTCGGGCATCGTGATCAGGCTTTCCGGGTCAGGTTCCACCAATGGCTTGCCGTCATCGTCCGAAATTTGCCGCTGATTGGAATCGAGCACATTTCTCATCGACGTGTTGTAGGGGCAATAGCAGGCAATTTTCGTCGATTCGAATTCGACCCCATGTCCGAACAGTCCAATCACAGCAACTCCGTCAGCATCACCTTTCTTCTTCAATTGAGACAGCTTGGAATTGATCGCCTCTTGAGTCGCTTGCTTACCCAGCAACAGATCAACGGCATACCCCGCTTTGCGAAACATGTCGGCCAGTTCTTTGGCGTCGGTTTCGGGGAATTCCAGTTGCGGCTTGTTCATGTCGGCGTGGTTGTATTTGGAAACTCCCACGAACAAGGCATATTTCGAGGGGGAATCGGCGGCGTTGACCAGACTGGCAATCAGGATGATCGCAACGGCAAGTACGATTCGCAGCATGATGATCCCTTGGAAATCAGTCGTTGGATGATCTCTATCGCTGTTCAGGGAATGAGTGTGCAGATTCGCAAATCGGGTGTCAAACGACGGATGACCGATGATGACGAGGCTGTATTCTGGCATATTTTCACGCGCAACTTCATGTGGTTTCCTTCGGCACCAGGCAAACCGGGAGGACGAGGCGCGTGCCCGACCGTGAAGCTCGTACAC
>JBAXBD010000715.1:0-3491 GCA_037142165.1 Schlesneria sp.
TGTTCCGGAGGTGTCGACTTTGATTTCCACCCGATGAGCCGGTGTGTTGGCGATTCGCCCGTGCAGGGTCAGTTTTTCGCCCTGATCTTCGCCCGGTGGGCCGTTGAAGGCCAGCCCGCAACGGCAAAGAAGTTCGTTAAAGCCGTGCAGCCAACCGAGGCTGCCTCGATCGAGTTGATTAACGAACGCGGGGTGAACGGGTCGCTCGACCGGAGATTTCCATTCCAGCGGCAGATCGTGGTATCTCCCCTTCCAGATCCCCATTCCGCGCGTGGGAAGAATGGAGAGTGAGAGGTGACCGTTGTCGAGTTCGACGACGTCAACTCCTTCGGAGACACCTCCGCGTAAGGTTCGCCATCGAATGGACCAGTTTGGTGAACCCGGTAATTCCATCAAGCCGTTTGGTCGCAGTTCACCGTGATCGAGATGAACTCCCGCGTCCGCGTCAGTCAAAACAAGCGTCTGGATCGTCATGTCTGCCTCAAGGGTGGGGTATCGGGTGACAGAAACGCCTCCAGAATGTACAACAACAGGCCAGTCTTCGCGACGAGGCTGTCATTTTTTGTGCACGTGCGGCCCGCGTAAGCTGTTTTGTAGCAGGGGCTATGGCTCGCAAGGCGGAAGTCCGATCGACACAGCTTGTTTCGGCTGGAAGCCGTCACGACGAAAATTGACAACCTTGACGCTTCATGGCGTTGGCATTGCGGATAGAAAAGTTCGCGACTTGAGTCTTGGAGCCGGAATGATTTCAGAGGAATTTGACTTAAAAGTGCTTCCCTACTCAGAGAAGTGGTTCGAAACCCTCAAAGGGACGCTGGGTGAGGCGGCGTGCCGTCAATTGGGAATTTATGCGATTCCCGATAATTTCCTCTTGTCTGTTGTCATCCCCATCTACAATGAAGAGCGAACGTTACGAGTTCTGATCGACCGGGTTCGTGCGGTTCCCATTCGAAAGCAATTGGTTCTCGTTGAGGATTGCAGCAAAGACAATACGAAAGAGATTCTTAAGCAGTTGGAGCAGGAAAATGCGGCGAATCCTGATCCGATGAATTCCATTATCGTGTTGTATCACGAAGTGAATAAGGGTAAGGGGGCGGCCGTTCGTACCGGGTTTTCCAAAGCAACTGGCGATGCGATTGTGATTCAGGATGCGGATCTGGAATACAATCCTGAGGAATACCCTCGATTATTGCATCCGATCATCGATGGATCAGCGGACGTGGTCTACGGCAGTCGGTTCCTGGGGGGGCACGAGCACCGAGTCCTCTATTTCTGGCATTCCGTCGGCAACATGGTTTTGACAATGATTTCGAACGGGTTCACGAATTTGAACCTGACAGACATGGAGACTTGCTATAAGGTGTTTACTAAAAAGGCGTTGGCAGACATTTGGCCAACGTTGAAGCAGAATCGGTTTGGCATTGAACCCGAATTGACCGCGAAAGTTGCTCGCCGCCGACTGCGCGTCTACGAAATGTCGATCAGCTACCACGGTCGCACGTATCAAGAAGGGAAGCACATCGGCATGAAGGATGGCTTTCAGGCACTAAAGTGCATTGTCAGGTACTGGTGGAAAGATTGACGCAGATTCATTTATTGGCTGAATAAAGATCAATCCACGTCTCATTAAACATCTTGTCGCGACGCAAAGTTTGTTACGCTAGCATCGCCATAAACGTAAAACTGGCTACAATTCCCGCAATTATTAACCGCGAATCGCCTTCACCCGGATTAACGCATGACCGATGACTCATCGAACAGTGGTTCTGACCCTTCGTCTTCTCGCCGGGATGTCCGTCGCGACGGAAGCGGTGGGTCCATGTTCTCTCCCTCCTGGGGCATGTTGCTTTTTGCGTTCGTCTTGATTGCCTTTATCCTTTTCAACCTCAACAAGCCGACAGGTTCGTCTGTCGATTATGTTTTCGTCTGGAAACAAGCGGAAAAGGGGAATATCGAGTGGGTTGAATATCAGGGGGACCATATCAAAGGTCACTGGAAGAAAATTCCAGAATCCCCTGATCCCAAAATTCCCAAATTAACGGCCGATTTCGAAATGGTCCCTCCAGTCCAGATGGATCATGAACTGAAGAATCATTTCATGGCCAACGGAGTTCAGATCAAGGCCAAGTCCGCTGACGGTGCTTTCACGTCGCGCGATTTGCTCTTTCTTCTGATCCAGATTTTGCCGTTCGCATTTCTGTTCTGGTTCCTCTGGACGATGATCCGCAAAAACAGTGATCCATTCGGATCGGGGCCGTTAGGAAGCTTTATTCGCAGTCCTGCGAAACGGTTCAAGCCAAACGAGCAGCAGACGACATTTGACGATGTGGCGGCGATGGAACATGCCAAACAGGATCTCCAGGAAATTGTTGAGTTTCTGAAGACTCCTGCGAAGTTTCAGCGTCTGGGTGCACAGATCCCCAAAGGTGTGCTGTTGATGGGGCCACCAGGAACAGGAAAGACGTTGCTTGCCAGAGCCACTGCTGGTGAAGCGGGAGTTCCCTTCTTTGCCATCAACGGATCTGAGTTCATTCAAATGTTTGTGGGTGTCGGGGCCAGCCGTGTTCGGGACATGTTTCGAACTGCTAAAGAAAGTGCTCCGTGTATTTTATTCGTTGACGAAATTGACGCCGTTGGACGCATTCGAGGTGCGGGCCTGGGAGGCGGACATGACGAACGAGAGCAGACGTTGAATCAGATTCTCAGCGAGATGGACGGTTTTCAGCAGACTGAAGCGGTGATTGTCATCGCTGCCACAAATCGTCCCGATGTCCTTGATCCGGCGTTGCTGCGACCGGGCCGATTTGACCGTCACGTGACGGTCGACCGTCCGACAAAAGTTGGCCGTGCGGCAATTTTGAAAGTGCATAGCCGCAAAGTACCTCTCAATGACAACGTTGACTTGAATACAGTGGCTGCTGGGTCGATCGGATTTTCCGGTGCAGAACTGAAGAACCTTGTGAATGAAGCCGCCTTGAACGCTGCTCGAGCAAATCGGGACAACGTGACGGCAGACGACTTTGATCAGGCCCGGGATAAGATCCTGATGGGACCAAAGCGAGAAGAAGTTCTCGGACCAAAAGAACGCGAAATGACCGCATATCACGAGGTCGGTCATGCTTTGCTCGCCTGGTTATTGCCCGAAGTCGATCCGGTGCACAAAATTACTGTGATCCCACGAGGACGTGCACTTGGAGTGACTCAATTGATGCCGGACGAAGACCGATACAACGTCGGCGAGAAGCGACTTCATTCACAACTCGCGTTTATGCTCGGCGGCCGTGCTGCGGAAAAACTTGTTTTCAATGAATACTCCGCTGGTGCCGAAGACGACTTGAAGCGAGCCACTCAGATTGCCCGTCGTATGGTGACACGATGGGGGATGAGCGATGCGATTGGTCCCGTGGCGTTTCGTGATGGTGAAGAACACCCGTTTCTCGGCAAAGAAATGGCCACCGTGCTGGTCCGCCTGGAAACCGCGATATCGCGCA
>JBAXBD010000716.1:0-3487 GCA_037142165.1 Schlesneria sp.
TCCCGATGCGTCGGCAACGTTTGAATCGTTTCCAACGCATGCTCATCACGCGGAGCGATGATGGCTACTTAGAAAGAAATCCCGAAGCTCGACTCATTGAGTCAAGTTTCAGGCCCGATGAAATCCAAAGCGCTTGCACAGCAAGAAAACACCTGAATTTGAAAGTCTGACATAACCCCATCTCAGTGCGACGGTGACTTTAATGTGCCACCACGTTAAATTTGCCGGGGCAGGGGATGACTGATCGATGACGCCCTCTGGTTCCCTGATTGGGGAAAAAATGAACCGTACAAAAAGGAAATGTCGATGAAATTGCAAGCCGCGTTGTTGTCAGTCGTGTTGTGTGTATTTTGCGATGGAACGGCCATTGCCTTCCCGCCAATGCCAGGCTATTTAAAGGACGGTTACAAGGACGACAAAGACTACAAACCATTCCTGGAAACGGTTGAGGGGCTGAAGACGAAATGCGACGTCTGTCATAAGCCAGGTGCCGACAAAAAGGCGAAAGGGCACGGCCTGAACGATTTCGGCAAGGTCTATCACGATCGATTCAAGCCAAAAGATTTCCAGGCTGCTGACAAAGAGAAGAAGACGGACGAAGCCCTGAAGATCTTCAAAGCCGCCTGGGAAAAATCGATCGTCGAAAAGAACGCCGACGGCAAGGTCTATTTCGACCTGATCAAGGAAGGCAAACTTCCAGGCAAGAACGACTGAGGATCGCGTTGCATACGACTGGTGCGTTTGCCAGTTTTCGTAGTGGAGGCTTCCAGCCTCCACGCATTTTGTCTCGTTCCAAAGCCACCGGTTGGGAACGAGCAGGCTCCGGAGGTGGTTTACTTTCAGTAGCGAGTCACCCCGTAGGCATCGAATTGGGTATCCGCGCTGACAATAGGGATCATTTCAAACAGTGACGGTGCGATCAGCAATCGATCGAACGGGTCTCGATGATGCTGAGGTAAAGTTTCGACAAACGTTGCGTGTGATAAGCTGATATCCAAAGTGTCGAAACGATTTGCTGACAATTCTCGAGGAAGGAACGTTGTCGCTGATTCGCCGAGTTCGAGCTTCTTCAACCCGACTTTGATGGCGACCTCCCAACAGGACGCGATGCTCACGAACTTTCGATTCAACGGCGACTCGATCAGAGTCCTCGCTTCCGACGACAACAGTGCATCATCGTTAAGAAACCATAGAAAAGTGTGAGTATCGAGCAAAAGATTCACTCCATATACTCCTTGAAGTCCTCCAAAGCCTGATCAAAATCGGCAGCCATATGAATTTTGCCTTTGGCGCTTCCGGCCTTGCACGGCCATTGCTGACCAGGTTCTGTTCGAGCGAGTTTGGCCACGGGTTGATTGTTTTCAGTAATGACCAATTCTGCGCCATCATTCAGACGATGAATCAGTTTGGACAGTTGAGCCTGGGCCTCCTGAATGGTTACGGTTGGCACGTTCATACTCCTTGACTCTTATTTCGTTCGCGGCAGTTCGTTTCGCTTGCTCTTCGTCGGCATGGCTGGGAATTTGTGAAGGCCATTTTACCAAAGTCTTAAGCGATGTGGCATGCCGGACGTTGGAGCGAGTCCACTACTTTACTAAACACGGAATTCTCGAATTGTCGGAACCCCAATCTCAACGAAGTCATGTTCTCACAAAATCTCAAGGCGAACTCTTGCCGCCCGTTCTTGAATGCGACGAGCAATAACAGGATCTAGCTCAGTTCCGCTCAATGCGGCTTCGACTGCCGCTTCGGCATCCGAAAGAATCTTTGGATCGATTGTGACAATTTCCGTGCTCATCTCATAATTCTCCCTCGATTCAAAGCAATCGTCTACGGAACTTAACGGCATACGCGACTACTTTTTCAGCTTCCGATCAAAATACTCGAACAGCGCTTTCTCGGCTTTTTCGGCGTCGGCACCTTTGAAGCCATGGCCGGCTCCTTCGAGGGTTAGGAGTTCAGCCTCGACGGTTGATGCCTTTAGCTTATCGACCAGCCAGACCGCTTGTTCGTGAGCGACGTACTTGTCTTCTGTTCCGTGAATGCACAGTGTCGGTGCCGCGTCGGGAGTGACCCAGTACAGCGGGCTTCCCTGGATGTGCAGATCGCGTTTAGTGTCGAGGTTGCCGCCAAACCAAAGCGGCAGCACTTCATGGGCATCGACACTCTTGCCGTAGGACTTGGTGAAATCGCTTGGACCGTAGACGTTCACCACGCAGGCGACCGAACTCGATTGTTCGGGGTTTCCGCCCGTTCCTTCGAATCTCGGAACATGAGCGGTGACCGCCAGAAATTGTGCCAGATGCCCGCCTGCTGAGCCGCCGGTGACACCGATTCGAGTCGGATCAACTTTGTAATTCTTGGCGTTGGCTCTCATCCATCGGACTGCGGCCTTCGTATCATGGACCGCTGCTGGGAATTGAAACTTGGGGGCCAGGCGATAAGAGATCGTTGCGGCGACGTATCCTCGTTCAGCCAATTTCACGCAAAGGGTGTCGTAGCCATCACGCTTTCCAGCGCGAAAACCGCCGCCGTGGATGCAGATCACGGCAGGGAAGGGGCCTTCGCCGGATTTTGGCCGAGCCAGATTCAATTGAAGATGTTGATCATCGGGATTCGTGTATTCGATCCCTTCTTCCCAGACGACGGTGTCGGGAACCGGAGGAGCAGCAAAAATCAGAGTGCCGTTCAACAAAATGCATCCCACGACGCCAGCCAGTAAACTCAGTCTCATCCTCAGGTTCCTTCTAATGCGAGTGCAATATGAAAGCAGTGAACGGCAAGAGATTAACAAACATGATTGAAGAACTCTCCTGACTCGTCTCGATTTCGGGAATGTTGTCGCCGAGGTGCCGAAGCGGCGTTGAATAGACTCGACATGTGAATGATTTCCGCTCAGAATAAGGAAGTACTGCCTGAAGCAGAACGTTGTTTTGTTGAACTACGGCTTACGGGCCGAAACCGGCCGGAGAGACTTGTCGATGACCGCTCATCCTGAATCGCATTCGCACGAAGTGACTCACACCACCCTTCACGCCGATCCACGGCTTGAGCTGGCGAAGTCACTGAAATTTGAGCCGTCAGAATTGGTCGATTTCACTAACGCAGACAAATCGGCCGGGCAGATGATGGGGAAGCTGCTCGGATTTCTTTTTTGCGTTCTGCTGTTTCTGATGACCGGTGTTAACATCTGGATGTTGACTCACAGTTCAGACATCAATGACACGGATCCTCAGGCATTCGCGTACGGCAACTCCGGTAGCCATGCGGCAGCGGCTCATCATTAATTTGATGGCGTGCTTGGTTGTCGGATTTTTCGACGGCTTTGTCGTAGAGGCTTCCAGCCTCCATGCTTTTTTGCTCGGCGGCTAGAAGCCGCCGCTACTCTCCGAATCAACGCGCGAGTGATAAAGCTATTCTGAACCCGTCGTGCGACGCGCACAAACCGGCTACGCCGGTCGGCGGCTAGAAGCCGCCGCTACTCTCC
>JBAXBD010000717.1:0-3486 GCA_037142165.1 Schlesneria sp.
TGCTTGATCACTACCGCTGGGGGGCGGCATTCGTCGAGCAGAACGCTGCGTTCTGGCCTGAAAGTTGAACGCCGCCGGCTTCCTAACGACCCGAATGGACCAACGATTTCAGCTCTGGTCCTGTGCCACTGTATCGGAGACTTCAAAGACGCAGTGGATTCGGTATTTTCGAGGCAAAAAAAAGAGCACTGCTTGACCGAAGACGGTCAAGCAGTGGCACGGGATTTATGAGCCAACAATCATAGTACTACGAAAGTTCGCTACGGACCGTTTCGAGCAGCTTCTTGGTCAACTTGATCCCATCAGCTTCGCTGTGCTTTGAACCTTCGTACTCGACGCCAATCCAGCCGCGATAACCGTATGCGAGGACGATTGGAATCATTCGGCGGTAGTCGGTTTTGGTTTCATTTCCGGCGTCGTCAAACTCATGTGACTTCGCGCTGACCCCCTTGGCGAACGGCATCAATTCTTCCGTCCCTTTGTAACGGTCGTAATTGACGTTATTTGCAACCCGGAAATTGCCGAAGTCGGGCAACGTTCCGCAGTTGGGATTGTTCACCGTATGAATGGTCGACGACAGCCACGTTCCGTTGGAGGACAGGCCACCGTGGTTCTCGACGATGACGCCGATATTGTGTGTGGCACCGAATTCACTCAGCCGGCGAAGTCCATCGGCGGCGAGTTTCATTTGTTCCCAGTAACTTCCGCTCGACTGCGCGTTCACTCGAATCGAATGGCAGCCGAGGAACTTCGCGGCTTCGACCCATTTTTTGTGGTTGTCGACAGCAGCAAGCCGTTTCGACTCGTCGGGGTCACCCAACGCACCTTCACCGTCGCACATGATCAGGACACTCGTGACTCCATGATCATCAGCTCGCTTTTTCAGTTCGCCCAGATAGGCCATATCCTTGGCTTTGTCTTTAAAGAACTGGTTCACGTATTCGACCGCTTCGATGCCGAATTCGGTTTTGCTGATTTTGGCGAAATCAAGCGGATCGGCCTTCTTGTCAAAAAACGTCCGATGCAACGACCACTGAGCCAGCGAAATCTTGAACAGCGGAGCTTTACCAGCGGGGGCATCAGCGGCCATTAACCCCTGTGCTAATGAAGAGACGCTTGCTGAAGCAACTAATCCAGCCGACGCGGATAAAAAATCACGACGAGAGAGTGACAGAGACATTTGGAAAAATCCTCAAAATATCATTCGGGAACATTGGGAGAAGGGAATCGATTCATCCCGATTCTATATCGCCGACATCAAGGTTGAAAACCGTGCGGCAGGACAGACCCGGGAGATCTTGGAGTCGTGTACGCAGCGATGTTATGCTAAGCAAACGAGCACAGCCACGTCGCTTGATCGTATGCTGCAACCGGTCACGGAAGCAATGCCCCCGAATTCGCTCGAATTCTTGTTGGTTCGATAAAGTCTCGCTTCCAGGCGAGAAGAGGTCTTCGATAGAATCATGGGGATGGCGATGGGCGTGGAATTCTGGTGGCCCAGCAGGAGAAATGATGTCGACCGTGTTTGAATCTCGAACGTTGACAGCCGAGGAATATCTGCTGATGCCAGACGATGGGCGATTGACCGAACTCGTCCGAGGAGAGATCGTCGAGATGAACCGGCCCTTCACGTCCCATGGCTATTTTTGCGTTCGCATCACGTTTGTGTTGTGTCAATTCGTTGAGGAGCACGGACTTGGCCGTGTTGTGTCCAATGACGCTGGCGTTGTGACTCAGAGAGATCCAGATACCGTTCGCGGTCCTGACGTTGCATTTTACAGTTATCAGAGAGTGCCACGCGGCCCGCTGCCAAAAGGGTATTGGCCTGTTACACCCGAACTGGCCATCGAAGTCCGCTCGCCGGACGATCGTTGGAAGGACGTGCTGCACAAAGTTGCAGAATATCTGGATGCGAATGTACTGACTGTCGCGGTGATCGATCCCGTCCCGCAGCGAGTTCATCTGTTTTCAGCAGATCGCGAATCGACTGTGTTAAACGCTGACGACCTGCTGACGTTTCCGGACATACTCCCCGGATTCGAAGTCACTGTGAGTCGATTGTTTGAATAATGACTTCTCGAGCAAATGCCATCGTGCGGCCTTTCAACGGATCACGATCATTGGCGCTGAATACCTCTTCACAGAGAGACTGACATTCCAGTTCTTAGACAATTCTTCTAAATTTCCGATAATCGATTCGGCAGGGTCCGGCATTTGACGGAACGATGGTACTTGTCGATCCAGACCGCACGGGCTGAAGCCCATGCTACGAATTGTCTATGTAAATCGATGGAGCGATGAACCTTGAAGATCCGAAGTCGCTGGTTGACGAAAGTTGCTGCGTTCAGCGCGGTCGCAATCTGTCGTCTGCTGTTTTGGACCTGCCGTAAGAAATTCGTGGGCGAGACACTCGAACGTGGCATGCACCCGAGTGTCGAAGACGAATACTTTGTACTGTGTGTCTGGCACGATGCATTACTGTTGCCGACGTTTGCCGCACCACGCTGGCTTCGCAAGCGTTGCTGCTGCCTGGTCAGCCAGCATCAGGATGGTTCTTACCTGGCCGATGCAATGGCATGGTTGGATTACACGACGGTCCGGGGTTCTACCAAACGAGGTGGAGTCGAAGCCCTTCGTGAATTGGTCAATGAGACAGCCGGAAAACATATTATTGTGACCCCCGATGGCCCGCGCGGACCAAGGCGAAAGCTGAAACATGGCGCCGCGTTTGTCGCTGCTCAAACCGGACGCCGACTTCTTCCAGGCGCGTTCGTCGTGAATCGTGGGTGGCGAATTCCCGGAAGCTGGACAGACCTGCTGGTCCCCATGCCGTTCACGACCGTCTACATTATCACCGGCGAACCGATCTCGATCCCTGAAGGGATTTCACGATCAGAGCTTGCCGATTATGTCATCGCGGCACAACAGGCGATGGATGTTCTGAATGACGAGGCTGACCGAATGGTAAACGGTCAACAACCCCCAGCGACGATCAGGCATGCGAAAGCGGCCTGAGACTGGTATCATTCGCGATTGATGATCAATTTTGTGTTGGTATGGTGGACCTCCCAACAAACTTGATGGAGGTTTCTGGCCGATGCGAATTGGTAATGTTTCTGTCGCTCATCCGATCACGCTCGCTCCGATGGAAGAGCACACAAATCCTCCATTTCGGTTGCTGATGAAACAGCACGGGGCCAGTCTTGTCTGTGGTGAACGGATCGATGCCTGCGATGTGGCCAAACAGGATCGGCGGGCGATGCGATTGCTTTCGACGAATCCCGGTGAACGTCCAGTCGTCGGACAAATCAGCGGACGCGATCCGCAGGAAATGGCGGAAGCCGCCAAAATCGTCGAGGCTGAAGGGCTTTCGATCGTCGATCTGAACTTCGAATGTCCGATCCGCCGATTGATTGGGCGAGGTGAAGGGGGGGCACTCATGGCCGATCCCACGGCGATTGCGAAGATTGTCGAAGCGGTCGTCAA
>JBAXBD010000718.1:0-3483 GCA_037142165.1 Schlesneria sp.
TTGTTGGTGATATCTCTCTTGATTCCAGCCGCTTCTTTGTTGCTCAGTAGTTTGAGCGTCAGTTCGCGGATCAGGAATTCTGATTCCCACTCGCCGAGCCACAGTTGCGAGCGATCAACTTCCGAGTAATTCGGCGGTAGAAAGAGAATTTGTTTCAGCGACAATCGACGCGCGTCACCGCGACACTTGACCGCTTCTTTGTCATCAACTGTAACTAGAAATGTGTATGGCAGTACTAAACAACGGACTTTGACTCGCTTTCCTCGCGGTAAGAGTGGTTGCTGGAATTCTTGGCGCGAGAAATTCAACTTGTCTTGAAACCATTTTTCATCAATTAGGTCCAAAGCGGTTTCGGAGCCTACGCCATCGAGCGTCACGTTGCACGGATGTCCGCCAACAACGAGGCCGAAACTCAATTCCCGGTCTCCCTTTCGTCGTTCAACATCCGCAGTGATCACGTATCGTTCTGTCGGAACGACAGGAACAGCAAAAAGGGGGGCTGGAAAAACGGGAGTGACAAGTCTGTCTGTGTTTTTAGTCCATTGGCCTTTCCGAGAATCCCGAACGGGATCAATCAGAGCCAGCAGATTCCCATCCTCGCCGAGCGGCAGAACCGGTGGAAACGACAAAGGATCAAGAGGTTCAAGTTCCAGCTTGTCGAATCGACCGACTCAGGAACGCCGAGGAGTACCTCGGTTACCAGTCCTGCTACGACGGAAACCGGGTTACAACCATTGGGCGTTCGAATGCTGACTCAGTCTTCAGCCGACGGACCGGCGTCACGCGAACGGGTTTTGACTCGAATGACCTCGAGCGATTCTTTGGCCGGCGACGAATTTTCCAACGACGACGAACTCACGCATGAACAGGCTGAGATTCGATGGATTATAGCGGTCATCCTGCGATATCTCGGGGCAGGGCTGGTCGTGTGGCTGGGGATCAGGGGCATCATGAAGGCTTGAACGCCGCCGAAGTTACCCGTTTTCGAGCAAACATACTGATCGCCAACACGAAAATGCCGCGCAAGATGATTCCATGGGGGAGAATTGGTTACACTTTCAGTCCAATTGATTTTTGCTCAAGCGGAACTGGTAACCCTCAAAATAAAGCTTGCGAGCCCTCAGTAGAAAGGAGAATATTGACAAATATTTAATATAACAACATGTAATGTTATTAAAATATGATTGTCGAGCCGATATCCAATGAGATGGAAATTCGACGTTTGTGAATGTCGCTTCAGCACTGCGAACTCATTCGATGAGAATCTAGACATCGCTTTTCAGCGACAAACTGCGTTTTCTAAGATCATTTTTCAAGATTTTCTTCGGGATTGGTCAAATAAAACTTGATTGATTCGGATGAATCCGGGATAAACATTTGTCGTGCATTTCTGCACTTTCTCTATTTTCTTTGTTCGAATGGGAGGCATTTATGATTAATCGGTTTCGACGTCGCGCATTTACATTGATCGAACTTCTGGTCGTGATTGCGATTATTGCAGTCCTGATCGCACTGTTGCTACCTGCTGTTCAGCAGGCCCGGGAAGCGGCTCGCCGTACCCAGTGCCGCAACAATCTGAAGCAGTTGGGATTGGCGCTGCACAATTACCACTCTGCCTACAATCTTTTTCCACTCAGCCAGCTTGGTGGTGTCACAGGTGGATCCGACTGGCGCGGACACAGTGCTCAAGTGATGCTTCTTCCTTACATTGATCAGACTCCGATTTACAACGCCTACAATATGAACGTGTGGGCGTGGTGGGATGGTTCCAAGGGAACAGCGGACGATGCCGCTGGCATGGCGGGCCAGGCAAAGATCCCGGCTTTCCGTTGTCCATCAAATCAAGCGAGTGTCAACGGTCGTCCTGGTAATAATTACGTTGTTTGCGAAGGTGACAACGCAGGGATGTTCAATGACGGCGTGTCCGGTGGTTATAGTGAAGGCAAGCAAAACGGAATCTTCAACATTCGAGTTCCTGTGTCGATCGCGGGCATCACCGACGGCACAACGAATACGATCATGGCTTCGGAACAATTGAGTTACAGCACGAGCACGAATCTTGACAAACTGATTGGGATGCGACAGGCCGTGTCGGTTCCATCCGGATGGGATGGTACGTTCCTGACTCAAGCTCAACTCGACGACTGGGGTGGCCGCTGCAATGCGAGCACGAACAATCAACGAACGGAAACCGGTCAGTTCTGGCACGTGGGAGTTCACGAACAAGGTACGTTTAACGTGCTGCTCCCGCCGAATTCGAAATATGGCAACTGTACAGCTCACTGTTCCGGATGCGCAACGGACGGCACTTCGATGGTCGGCGCGCGAAGTCAGCACACTGGTGGTGTCACCGTCTTGTTGGCTGACGGCTCGGTTCGATTTGTTTCGGATAACATCGACTACACGACTTGGCAGCGCCTGGGTGACCGCAAAGACGGGGGCACCGTGGGTGATTTCTAAGCTTTCTTGCGACCCAGAATGTTAGTAAAAAACGACGAGGGAGAGGTAAACCTTTCCCTCGTCGTTTTCTCGATTTTTTTAATTCGCGTTAGACTTCTTTGTAGACGGAGAATCGAATGAGACTGTGTGAACTGAGCCAAAACTGGCGAACCGCCGTGGCCGCTGCCAGCATCGCCGTGACTTTCAACCTGATTGGATGCGGTGGTGGAACCGGTCCTGTTGTCCCCACGAAATCGAGCGATGCCGCTCAGAAACTTACGGGAATTGATCAGATCAAGGAACGGTTGAAGATGATTGCCGAAACCGGCGCCGGTGGTAGTTCAGTTTCCGGAATGCGCGCGGGCCTTGAGGAATTGAAGGCTACCAATGCGACTTTAGCTGCCGACCTGATCAAAGACATGGAAGCACTCGAGAAGTTGCAAGACCCGGCCAAGGTGAAGGCCCTGGCATTCAAAATGTTAGACAAAGTCAGCAAGTAAGTTATGAGTTATCGTCCCGAAGTCTGGGACATACAGAGTAAAACTGAAGATCCCGCCATTCAAATGAATGGCGGGATCTTTCTTTGCCGACGCGAAGACCAAAGGTTCAGTCCTGAATCTTTTTTGATTTCATACTGCCGAGCCATGCACCCGTTTGGTCAGGATCGAAAGGGATCGAAGCCATCCAACGGAGAAGAGGCTAAGAGTTTTCACGTATAAATGGGTTGTCGGAGGGGTTGTCCAGATGTCGTCGTCGGCAATCAAAAAACCTCTCTAGTTTCGTGATTGCCAAGTAACATCAATCAAGCGGCCCCTGCAAGTCGACGATTTCGGCGAAGCCGAATACCGGCAACGCAAACCCCACCGAGGCAAAGCATCAGCACGGTAGGGGGTTCAGGGACTGGGGAAGCGACGACGTTGACGTTGCTGAGCAAACCGACGGGAGGAACTCCGCTTGGGGTTCCCAATGACAAAAACATCAAGGTGTCAGAGCAGGGCAATCGCATCTAAAGCCTCCACACTTTAGCAATGGGTCTTTTCGAAT
>JBAXBD010000719.1:0-3469 GCA_037142165.1 Schlesneria sp.
GTTGTATAACTGTGCCGTCGCTCTGCAAAACGGCACAATTCTCGGAATCGTGCCGAAACAGAATATCCCGAACTACAACGAGTTCTATGAATCTCGCTGGTTTCGCGGTGCGGACGGGAACGAGCCGAAGTCGATCAATTACGCGGGACAGGAGGTTCCCTTTGGCATAGACCTTCTTTTCTCGAATGGAATCGGCGTGATCGTTCACGCCGAGATCTGCGAAGATCTGTGGATGCCGATTCCGCCAAGCTCGTATGCGGCGATCATGGGAGCAAACCTGCTGGTCAATCTTTCGGCGTCAAACGAAACCGTGGGGAAGTGTGCGTACCGCACCGACTTGGTGGCGAATCAATCTGGTCGCTGCGTTGCCGCCTATGCCTATTCCAGTGCAGGACCGACCGAAAGTACGACCGACCTGGTTTTCGGCGGTCATTGTTTAGTTGCCGAAAACAGTCAGATCCTTGTCGAATCAGACAGGGTCGGCGATGGAAGTGGCCTGATTCGTGAATCAAAATGGGCGACGACCGATGTTGATGTGCAGAAACTCCAGACGGAACGCCGTGTCCTGTCCAGTTTCGGTGAGGCTCGCCGCCTGATTTCCAAGGAATTTCGCACAATCTGTTTCGAGCCAAAAGAGTCTTCGAATCAACGTGGATTACTGCGCAAGGTGAGTGGCACGCCGTTTGTCCCCAAAGATCCTTCGACGCTCTATCAACGATGTGCGGAAATAACCGGAATTCAGGTGGCTGGCCTGGCGAAACGAATCAACAGCATGCCATCGAAGAAATCTTTCATCGGCGTCTCTGGTGGTTTGGATTCTACTCTGGCCCTTCTGGTCGCGGTGGAAGCCTATCGTGGCCTGGGATTGTCTCCGGACAACATTACCGGACTGACAATGCCAGGATTTGGCACCACCAGTCGAACGAAAAACAATGCGCTGCAACTGATGGAACTTCTTGGGATCAAGAGTAAAACGATCGACATTCAAGAGATGTGCTTCGAAACATTCAAAGCGATAAAACATCAGCCGTTCGGACTCGATATTACCAATCTCAACGTCGATCAGTTTTCGGAACTCCTGCAACAATTGACGGCAGAACAACTGAAACATGGCGACCTGGTTTTCGAGAACGTGCAGGCACGCATCAGAACCATGCTGCTGATGTCGCACGGTTTTGTTCTGGGGACAGGAGACATGTCCGAGTTGGCGCTGGGCTGGTGTACTTACAATGCCGATCATATGAGCATGTATAACGTGAATTGCTCGATCCCGAAGACGCTCGTTCGATTCATCGTCGACTACGTCGCTGAACATCGAGTGAATCGAGATCCGGGAGTTGCGATTAATGACCGCAGTGGAATTCCCGATCTGACAGGGCGACTCTACTCCACGCTGAAAGATATTGTCGCCACAACGATCTCGCCCGAGCTCTTGCCGCATTCAGGTGACCAGATCACACAAAGTACCGAGGATCACCTCGGCCCGTACGAACTGCACGACTTCTTTTTGTCGAATTTTGTGAGAAACGGTTTTTCTCCCAAGAAGATTCTGTTCCTTTCCGACTACGCAGAATTCACAAAAAGCTATTCACGCGACGTTCGTGAAAAGACATTAAAAGTCTTTATTAAGAGATTTTTCAGTCAGCAGTTTAAGCGATCGTGTGTGCCAGATGGACCAAAAGTCGGATCGGTCAGTTTGTCGCCGCGAGGCGATTGGCGAATGCCATCGGACGCGGATGCTGAGATCTGGTTGAAGTGGGCAGCAACCACACCTTGATTGCTTTTTTACGGAGAATGCATGTTCTTACTCATTCCCATGAGTTGGGAGGAATCCTCCGCAAGCTTCGTTTTGAATAAATTCTCAGCCAACACAAAATTATGCGCATCAAACGACGGTCCGTTTTCGTAATGGAGTTTTCCAGTCTCGACTCGATGTTGTGCTACACGGCATGAAGCCTTGTCTTTACCCATGTTTTCGATAACCGGTTAAAATGGGCATTCTTCCCCGCAGGCGATAAAAACGCGAAGAGTTTTAGCCACAGATGAACACAGATTCACACTGATAAACACAAAACAGAAAAACACACATGGTGGCGGTTTACACCTCTTTTTATGTATTTCTTATCTTATTCTGTGTGGTTCTGTGTTAATCCGTGGCTCAATCTTTTTTCTATTTCATCGACCGGCAATCTAGTGGCGGAAGAACTCTTGTAAACTCGCTTTAAGACATCAAGGGGAACAACGATGTTCAAATGGACCTGTTTAGCCGCCGCACTGATCGTTAATGGCGTCATGCTGTGGATGCTTAACGATGTGCGGGTTCATATTCGCAAATCGGTTGATACCGTGAACCGGGATCTCCCGATGATTCTTGACAAGACTCGTGATTCTGCGGAAACGATGTCCGAGCTTTCGGAAGATATCAAACAGTTACGCGAGTTGGTCGTCGGTGATCAAACGTCGCGCGATGAAAATATCGTGGCGTACGAGACAGAAATACTGAAACTGATCGAGAATTCCAGCGGAAAGATCGGGACTAAGAAATTGATCGGTACGGGATTATCCGATCCCGTACCTGCGCGCGAATGGGTGGCTCGCGAACGCAAACTTGCCTTGTGGGATCAGGCACGATCGAGTTCCAAAGCCGATCTGCTCAATCGAATCGGCCGCAGCACTGTGATGAACCGGACCTGGTATATCGACACTGGTGAGAAAAGCCCGAAGTCGCTCATCGACTGGGTCAAAGCCAATCATGCACCAAGCCGCGAGTTCGAAAATGCAGAGGAAACCAAGTAATTGGTAAGTTCACGTTCGGCGAACGATGAGTCTGAGCAAACAAGTCGAATGAAATGGCCCACATGCTTGCGAGTTATAATTCGACCCTTCCGATCTGTTCCAATTGCTGCTCGTTGGGTGTTTGAAAAACTCGATAGCGTATGGGGTAAAGATCCTCGACAGGTTCCAGCAGGTTTTTTGCGAACCTGGCGACGCGGTCCCACTTGCAGATAGCGGTGCCGTCGTCCACCTGGATCATGATCAAGTCGGTTTTCGGCAACAGCGATGCACAGTCTTTGGCCCAGGCGCAGTATGAAGTGATGTCGCCCGTCGATTTGTTTTGCAGCCCGGAAAAGGAGGCGACGAAAACATCAATCTTCTCTTTTTCGTAAATCGCTTCGAGCAACGGTTTTTGTTCGGCATATAAGTCGGACATAAACCGGTTTTCCAGACTTCGAAACTTGAGATAACTCTCATGCGCTTCGGGAAAGGACCAGTCTTCCCATTCACCGTCGACCAGTCTCAGCGGAAAGGGTGACAGAGGACGTACTTCATCGTTGAGAGTCATTTCGGCGAGATCGACCATCATTTTCAAACCAATCTCGTCATCGCTGCCGGTCACATACATGGCATCGCGCTGGGGAACCATCGCCACAGCTTCTCCCAGAACGTCCCAGGCTGAAACCAGGTCTTT
>JBAXBD010000720.1:0-3468 GCA_037142165.1 Schlesneria sp.
ATCAAACAGGGCCGTGAATCCGTCGTTTGTCAGAACCGAATTGGCCTCATTTGCAGGAATCTCGCGAACAAAAACGTTCTTCCAGCGAATCTCGCCCCCATGCGTCTGAAGTTGAACCGGGCCACGAGCGATCAACGGTTGTTTGCGATCAAAATAGTTTTCCAGTGTGGCGTGATCGACGACCAGTTTGCCATTCAAAAAGACCGTAGTCTTAGCGCCAATCTGTCGAATCCGAAACGTATTCCATTCGCCAAAGGGCCGATCCGCCTTCACGAGCGGGTTCTTGCCCGGCCGGCCTTCACTGTTGTTCCACAGCCCGCCTGAACCCTTGTCCGACCCAATTTTAAATTTCTCGGCGTCCGTATAATCCCAGATTTGAACCTGGGGCGTTCCCTTCAGGTAAATTCCACTGTCTGCCTTCGGGACCGTCTTATAACTGACATACATCTCGTAATCGCCAAAGTCTGCGTCCGAAGTCAGGTACAGACCAAATCCATCGTTGACCAGTTCGCCGTTTTGAACCGACCAGTGCTGATTGATGTCTGCCAGACTGTTTTTCCTGACTTCGGCTCGTTGCTCAGGAGTCAACGCAGCCGTTTTTCGCGGATCCTTTGTGTCCACGCCGTGCCAGCCTGTGAGATCCTTACCGTTGAAAAGTGCTCGGAAACCGGCAGGAGGAACATTCTCCTCAGCAATCAGAGCGTTGCCCCAGGCAGCAAGAACGATGAATCCGAGGCAAATCGAACGAATCGGCACGGTGAGGCTCCTTAATGTGACAAATGCAAGGCAATTTCCGCGATCGTTGGTGATGAACTCGACAGAACGGACAATGTTTTCTCATCGAGTCAAGCCATCTTACCGATCAAGGCTTGCCGATGCCATGATTCCGCCACCGGCGGAGTAATCCGCAAAATTCTCAACGATTTCAAATTCCGCGCTGGATTCGGATCGGCGAAACGGTACATTTTTTAAGAGGTGTTGTAGGATTCAAAAATTGTTGAACTCTGAAACTCATTTACGGAACGCCGAAGCTTGGGCTTGCATTTTCTGTGAATGAATTGTGAAGATGAATCAACGAAGATTCCTGATGCGTCGTAGTCTATTGAGATTCTATCAATTTTTCGTGAATTATTTCTGAGACCATTGGCGCGAAATGGATCGTTTTAAGTCGCGGCGACTCGTTCAAACTTTAAGATAGCGGTTGGTTGCCATGAAAATGCAAATTGTTTCATGTCCACATTGTGGTACCTATCTATTACACGATACCGCTGATTGTCACGCATGTGGACATGTGCTGAACGAGCGCGCGCAAGCGCAATCCAAGTCTCGGCTGCTGCCGACTGACGGTGCCGTTTCGGATGACATGGGTGAGTGTCCTACCTGCCATGAACATTGCCGCACGGGGCTTGTCCGTTGTTGGAGTTGTGGCACGTTCCTTCGTTCCGATATCGAAGAGGCCTATCGTAAAAAGCAGGCCAACGCACGTCGCGAAGTCGAGCAATTTGATCTGCCGATTCTCGAAGCGACATTCGTGACAGAAGAAGATTCGTTCCAGAAGCGTGATTCGACAATCGACTCGCTGATGGCGGAATTTCCCTACGCGTCAGACAATATGACTGACGACGACGACTTCGATTTGGCGAGCGGTGCGGCATTCGGCGAGTCTTCCGACGAGGAGTTCGAAGTCTCGGGCGAACTCAGGTTTGCATTAGAACCAAACGAAAATTCAGAGCCCGAGGAACAAGAAACGTTTCGTCTGCAAGCGACGGAAGAAGAAGTTGCCCCCCCGCCCATTGTCAACCTTGAGCCGCAGTCGAAAGAAATTGAAACAAGTCTCCCTCCGGTTCAAGCCGAGTTGGATGCCCCGCCAGTCCGCGAAATCGAAGAGCCGCCTCCGTCCATGCAGGAAGTTGAGGCCGCCGCTGCCGACGATTTGTTAAAGATCGCTGCCGACGAACAAAAGGATATTCAGCAGGTTCGCAAGTCAATCCGGTCGAAAGACACGTTTATCGTGTTCTGTCCGCAGGGATGCCGTATTCGTGTGAAAGAACGACATCGTGGCAAGTCCGGCAAATGCCCCCGTTGCCAGTGTGATTTCGTCGTGCCGAAGAAGCCGGTGCCAAGAAAGTCGGACGCAGATGCCGCCCCTGAACCTGTGGCGACAAGTCGTTACAAGAAGTGGCTCAGCGATATTCGTCTGCATACCGTCGATCCTACGAAACTACGAATCAAAGCCGATAGTTTGCTCAATGAATGCCAGCCGGTCGACCTTGGATTCTCTGAGGAAGATCTGCTCATCGCGACATTGTTAGTCGGTAAATTCGGTGCCAATCCGAAAAAGATTCCCCCGCTTCGTACTGCGATGATTGAGCACTTTTTCAAGCAGGGGACCATCGAGCAATTGACGGTCGCCGCGAAAAAAGTACTGAAGAAAGATCTGCTGACTCAGCTCTCGATGGCGCAGCCAGCTCCGGTTGGCACCGAATCGTTGTTCGCCGACATTCCGGTGTTCGGCACGAATCGAATTGCCGTTAAACTTCCGAAGATGCCAGATTCGCCTCTTCCCCAATACCTGTCGTTCTCTCTGTCCGAGTTTCGAGCTTTCGTCGAAGGATTGCAGACCGTTTGCGGTTTGGAAGGGTTCGGAGCCAACACCGAAATTCCGTTAAGCGACGAATATCTGACCCGGAAATGTGCACTCAGTGCCGCCCCGATCAAAGAACTTTCGAAGCTGAATTACTACCAGAAAGACCCCGGATTCAAGCTGGAAGTGACCGGTTGGAAGTGCGCGGGATGTGGCATCTACATCAGCGAAGCGGCCCGAGTCGAAGCGAAGCTTGGCGGAGCCAACGGGAAAGCGATCGCCAAAGCAAAATGCCCCAAATGCACCAAGAAGTTCGGTGACCAACCGCTCTATCAAGTCGCCGGATCGGACGTCGAAAAGCCTGTCGAATCAAGCGAACCCGAACCCGCAATGGCCTGACCATTGCCATGCCCATTTGGAGACCGAAACTTGCCGTTGGGCAGGTCGGATTATTTGGTATTGATCACGCCTTCACTTTTTCGGCGATGGCGGTGAAGAGTTCCAGGGCGGTTTGGAGGTCGTCGGCGATTTCCTGGGCGAGGATGTCGGGGGCTGGTAGATCGGCGGAGTCTTCCAGGCTGTCGTCCTTCAGCCAGAAGATATCCAGGTTCACTTTGTCCCGCTTCATCAGGTCTTCGTAGTCATACGATCGCCAGCGGCCTTCGGGGGTGGATTCGGTCCAGCTTGGTTTTCGGAGATGACGTTTGCCGGGGCGGTAGTTTTCTACGAACTCGTCCAGGTCGTCTCGTTTCAGCGGGGTGGTCTTTTGCGTGAAGTGCTTGTTCGTTCTGAGGTCGTAGGCCCAGAGCGTTTTGGTCCAGGGGTTTTCCTGGGCGGGCTTCGCGTCCAGGAACAGGACGTTGGCTTTGACGCCTCCCGCGTAG
>JBAXBD010000721.1:0-3459 GCA_037142165.1 Schlesneria sp.
CGTGTTGGTGCGAGTGATGAACTCGGCAAGGGGCAAAGTACATTCATGGTTGAAATGACCGAAACGGCGCGGATTCTGAACGCGGCGACAAAGCAAAGCCTGGTGATTCTTGATGAAATCGGACGGGGAACGAGTACCTATGACGGAATCTCGCTGGCCTGGGCGATCACGGAGTACCTGCACGACGTGACTGGTTGCCGCACAATGTTCGCAACTCATTACCACGAGTTAACTCAATTGACGGAATCACTAAAAGAGTGCGTCAATTGGAACGTCGCAGTTCGCGAAGATGCTGATGACGTCATCTTCCTGCACAAAATCATTCCCGGTTCGGCAGATAAAAGCTACGGAATCCACGTGGCACAATTAGCGGGCGTTCCGCGCACGGTACTTGATCGGGCCAAGGTGATATTGAAGACATTAGAAAACGATCACGTTGACGAGTCTGGCCGAACAAAGATTCCGGTACGAAAAACGAAAAAGAAGAACGAAAAACAACTGGCGCTGTTTGAAGAGGAAGAGCACCCGATCATTGATGAGCTACGTCAGTTGAACGTCAACGAGATGACACCAATGGCGGCATTGCAAGAGTTGCATCGGTTGCGTGAACGGTTGAAGTGACAGGAAAGGGACAAATCAAAATCGTCATTCAAAACAAGTCTGATCCCTGTCCTAATGATGCCCCATTCCAAGCGTCCGCTCACGTTTCGGCGCATTTTTATTTGGTCATATTTTTTGTCGCTTAACGGTTAACGGTCTCTTAAGGAGAATTGGATACATTTTTGGCCTTCGTTGCACCCATTTGTTTGGACCTTGCGCCACCCATCCGTCTGGATTTGCGCCCGAAACGATTCCAAACTCGTAAATACCAGGTGAGGATGGTGCCCGAAACGTGCTTGAGAGTGTCGCCGTTTCTGGATTCTTATTTGTCTTCACGCGTATTCCATACATCATTCCTAATGGTCTGCCAGTGCGAAAGCGAGTTGAGAACGCAACGTAGAAAACGGGGTCAAATCGATCATTCGGTCGTTCCGGTCCAGGGTCCGAGGTGAAAGGCAACCTGTCCGTATACGGTCGCTCGCCGGAATCGACTGACAAGAACGGGGCTTCATTCGACTGAGCCTCGCATGACCAAACATATTCTCGGCCCGCCTCCAAATCTGGCAGTTTGGATTCCACGGGAATGCCATCGATTTTCATATCTGAGAATGTGATTCGATCGGGATGGTATTCGGGTGAAATCCACCACAGGAAAAAGAAAAAACAAACAATCGGTAGACCGAAGACCGCAACTAGCCACCATCGAAAACGCCAAACACCTCGTATGCATCGTTGCAGCAAGTCTTCCATGTGTCCGTCCCGTGATTCAGAGATCAGATTTGGTTTCATTTCCGCTTCGAGTTCCGATAGCGTGCCAAACCGTTTCATCGATTGAGTTTGGAATGAACCGCACAGAACCGTCACAGAATCCTACGTTGACCCCGAGTCGATGCAGACTTGTTGGTGGTGAAATCGGTCCTAATATTGACTTGGCTGAAAGGCTACAGGCTCTTGAATTTGGCGGCCGAGCATGATCGTAGCTTGGTACGCGAACATTAAACGGATTGCCTGCAAAGTGAGGCACAGCTCCCGCAGTGCCGTCGTCGCATTCCGTACAAACGGCCAACATGTCTTCGGGCAAGTTGAATCCTTCGCTCGTGTTCCAGATGAATCGAAGAGGATTTTGAACGGCAAGCGATTGGTCGAATGCGGCAAGGTATTCTACGTCGGATGCTGCCGCGGATGTCAGTGAGATCAGTTGTTCGCTGACCAATGCCGTCGAGGTCAATCCATCAGTGACGTCACGGAACGAGATGACCTTCGTCGGGTCGACATCGCCGAATCCAATTCCATCGCTGACGCCACCTTGATTTGCTCCGAAATTCCGGTTACCGGCAGAAAAGCAAAATGATTCCGATCGTCGAGTGCGGTGTACCAGAGGATCGGATGGACAGAGTAATACGGGTGGTCGAATCCAATCGCCAACTTCGGGACACGGGCCGAGCATGCAAGGATCGGGTGCCCCATAGACGTTCCAGTTACCCGGGCGCCCCTCTAACAATGTTGAAATATAACGAAATCCAAGGAGGCCAGAGCAAGGCAAAACTCCGTGACTACTGTGATATTCCTGAACCGCAATCCCGACTTGTCGTAGGTGCGAGCTACACTCCATCCGTCGCGCAGACTCACGAGCAGACATCACGGCAGAACCGACCAACGAAGCCAAAACTGCGATGATCACAATGACGATCATCAACTCGAGGACGGTAAAACCAAATCTCGCTTCAATGCTGCTACGGAGCGTCAAATCACAATTTCGTTTATGATTGTTGCGTAACATGCCCAGACCTCCTCGTTAAGACTTATGACAAATAGCACGATCAAGGTACGAGGTTACTATTCTCCCAAGTCCAGTTTGAAGATCTTGAGGCATTGCCATATGCGGAGATTGCCCAAGATGATGGTGTATAAAGTTGTTCATGACGAAAGTAAAAGTAGTATGTTGTTCCTGACATTACATAACTATTCGTCACTGGAAACATCGGGGCGCTAGGTTTGGTCGTTGGATTTTGCGTTGAAGTCATGGTCGGATAACCCCAGTTCGTCGTCCCCATAATGCAGTCCATCACTCTCCCAACAACGCCCTTGTCGATCGGGCTGTATACCATCGTATTTTTTGGGGCTGCGGATCCGGGTAACGGCAAAAAGAGTGCAATCGCGACCGCGGCCACAAAATGCTTCGAACATTTTCTGATACTCATTTTTCGTTCCTTTTTTGACAATTACGTGGTTGAAATACGATCTTGAATCACGGTTCTAACGCGAACAAACTCAATGCGTTCAGAGATCAAAAACATAAACTTTCGACTTTCTCGGGAACTTCGTCGGGCGGACGCACACGCGGTCGTTAACCTCGATTTAGATCTCGTTTTTTGTCATATAGTCATTAACAAATCGAATCGGGCTAACATGCGCCTTTTTTTACGTTCTATTAAACACACGACTCGACGAACAATTTCATTGAATTCGGAAAGAATGTGGAAAATTGTTAAAAATGTCTGCGGCGCTTGCAGCCGAAACACCTATGGCTTCTCTCCAAAGCGGCGTTTAATCAGCGATGCCAATCGCTTTTTGACACGGCAGAGGAGTAGCGAGGCCTGGGTGTGTGTAATGTCCAGTAATGTCGCGATTTCGTTGATCGATCGTCCTTCGAAATACTTCAGTTGTAGGACTCGGTAGCTACACTCTGGCACCATCAAGCGCAACTCGTCGATCGCCTTGATGAGGGCTTCATTGTCGGTGGGCAGATCGCATCCGGTCTGATCTTCGAAGCAAGCGGTAAGGTTGACTGCGGCTGTTGCTGTCAGGGGCGCCACCGTTTGATGGTTCCGGCGTCGAAGGAGAGAAATCACATGATTG
>JBAXBD010000722.1:0-3448 GCA_037142165.1 Schlesneria sp.
TGATAGGTCTGCGGGGCGGCCAGGGTGACCTGATGTCCCCGTTTCAGGAGAGCAGGTCCCAGGCCGAGATACGGAAAAACGTCTCCGTCGGTTCCCATTGTGGCCATGATGATGTGCACGCGGGATTCCTGTTACTCGCGACCCGAATTGCGTAAATGCTTCCAGTAAGATTCCGGGTTATTCAAGATGCCACTTGTGATCTGATAGTGTCTGGTGTCAGCAAGGGAGACCGGTTTTAGTTTTTCTTCATCAAACGAAATGATTCGGGCATCGGGAAATGTCAGCAGGATCGCGGAATGTGTGGCGATGATGAACTGCGTTTTTTTACCTCGTACCAGGTCGTACATCAGCGTCATAAGTGACAACTGACGCTGTGGCGATAAGGCCGATTCGGGTTCATCCAGCAGAAACAGGCCTTCGGAAAGCCGGTTTCGCATCACCGAAAGGAACGCTTCACCATGCGACATCGTGTGCAGCGACTTGCCGCCGTATCGCTGGTAAGGGTCGCCGAGAAAATCGGGATCGACTCGTCGATGATCAAGCAGCGACGCGAAATGGGCCTGTAATTCCGCTCGGAAAAAGTAACCGTCTTTCGGCTGTTTGTTTGTCGCCATTCGCAGGGCATTGGCCAGCAGGCTGTCTTCATTGATCCCGTGGGATGAATCGACTTCGTTCGTTCCGCCACCCGAGATGGGAAAACCAGCCAACACGGCAATGGCTTCGAGCAGTGTCGACTTACCTGATCCATTCTCGCCGACGAAGAAAGTCACAGGCCGGTCAAATTCCAGGTGAAGATCGGGAACAAATCGCAAGTTGCCGGGGAACGTCGTCTCGTCGAGCGGCCAATCGGCTTTTCGCTTCACATAAGAAATATAGGGGGCTGGCATGTTTGTGATCGCGTAGAAGACCGACACACGAACTTTCAAGGTCGGATGTTTCGAGCAAAATGACTAACGATGTCTGCTTCAGGATCATAGGTAATCTGTTGGCCCGATTTCTATCACGAACCTACGAATGCAGGCGACATCGCCCGGGCACCGGGAATCAAATAGCCGCCAATGATGAACAGCGTGGCGGAAAGCAGAATCGAGGCGGGTAACGTCAGGACCCAGGCAAGAGCAATTTTCTTCAACGTCGCGGTTTGTAACCCCGACTGATTGGCATACATCGTCCCTGCGATGCCCGACGACAGTACGTGAGTCGTACTGACAGGGAGGTGGAAGGCATCGGCCAGCATAATTGTTGCTGCTGCGACAACTTCGGCTGACGCTCCCTGAGCGTACGTCAAATGCGTCTTTCCAATCTTTTCAGCAATCGTCACGACAATCCGCTGATATCCGATCATGGTGCCGATTCCGAGTGCCAAAGCGACTCCAACAACCACCCAGAACGGAACAAACTCGATCGACCGGGAGAAATGCTTGCGATAGGGATCGATTGCATGGATTGTTTGAGGCGAGATTTCCCTGTCAACGACGCTTTTTCTAAACCGATAGATCGCTTGCCGTACCTGCCAGCGTTCTTCTGGCGAGACTTCTGAAAACGATCGCTTCCCGTCGAGCATAGAGACCACGGGAGCCAGATTGGCATTAATCGCGGCAGCCTGGTCTGGATGCTCCTTTTCCATAATGTCGCTGATCGAGATCGCCGCGTCTCTCATGTTGACCGCCAGATCGGCGTGATGAACATCGAGTGCGTAATAGGTAGGTAGAAAGCCAATTAAGACCAGCAGGATCAGCCCCATTCCTTTTTGACCATCATTAGAACCATGGGCAAAACTGACACCACCACAGGTTGCCAGCAGCACTCCACGAATCCAGTGAGGGGGCTCGTCACCCTCGCCTGGAGGGTGGTACAGATTGGGATTTTTAAAGACCCGTTTCATGGCCCAGAGCATCAACGTTGCCGAAACGAACCCGATAATCGGGGAAATCAGCAAGGCCATTCCGACCCATCGAACCTGAGGCCAGTTGATCCCGGCCAACGGATTACCGATTGTCATCAGGCTGTTTGCCATTCCGACTCCGATAATCGAACCGATCAGTGTATGCGAACTGGAGACGGGTAAGCCCATCCACCAGGTTCCCAGGTTCCAGATGACCCCTGCGAGTAGCAGCGACAAGACCATCACGATGGCACGCATGGACGAACTGTCGATCAGTAGATCGACCGGCAGAAGATTAACAATCGCAAAGGCGACTGCTGTTCCACCCAGCAAAACGCCTAAAAAATTCAAAAAGCCGGAAAACACGACGGCAGGTGTTGGTTTCAGCGTTCCTGTGTAGATCACTGTGGTCACGGCATTGGCCGTATCATGAAACCCGTTGATGAATTCAAAGCCGAAGGCGACGAAAAGAGCAAAGGCAAATCCAATTTGATGCGCAAGGGAAAGCTGGCCGAACGCTTCCCAGAATGTCGTTTCCACAACACGGTCTCCTCATGAGTTCTTGTGGCGAGTCTGCAAGTCATTCAAGGTATCAGATGCGCTGACGATTACGTAACGGTTGAGTCCGACTTTGGATCACAAAATTCGGACGAGAATTCATCGTTTCTTTATGATCAGAATTCTCTTTATCGTTGACAGAAGCGTTCATGGATGAGCTGTGAAAGTCCAGCTTTAATTGATGAGGCACATCCGGGCAATCGAGCAATTGTTTTGATACGTAATTGACAAGCTGTTCGCAACCTCTTCAGAATCGGGCTTAATCTGTTTAACGCTAGGGATCATCATGAAGCGCTGTCTCAACGATTGCTCTGTCTGGGGGACATGTTTTGTATTGGCAGCTTTTTGTACTTTGTACGGTTGCGACGTCCGAGCCACCGGAACTCCTCTCCAGGAAGTATCGGCCTTCTATCGGACAATTGGCAACGGAACGATTGCACGAATTCAAGGACATGATGGGCTGACGATTTTGATCTGTTCCGATGTCGCGGGTGGGTCGCACGGGGGTACGAGCAAGATGACGACGAATCCTCCGTTTCAAAACGTAGAAGGCTACTCGGTCTCTCAAGACGGACGACGACTGGATTGGTTGATTGAGAAGCGAAACGGTCAGAAGACGACATGCCGCTTAAACAATAAAGAATTTGACTTGCAAGTGGGAACGCTGCTTCTGGTGAAGACGAAAGGGGGCGAGACAAAAATTGACCAACTGGCTCAAGATTTATCAGATGTCAGTCCGAATACCGAGAGTTTTATGGCTTTCGCGAAGAAGAATCATATCGTGTGTACGCTGCTGGGGATTGTCGAGGAGGAACCGGCGGGCGAATAGCAAATCGGCAGACGGTTGTGTCATTGTTTCAACGATGCCGCACGGTTCCTATTACCGGCAATAGTCCGCTCGTGTTGTGGAATAAACTTTGCATTTATCGTCATCAGTTTGAAGTATTAAGGAAGATTTCCTATTGACTTCGCCTCAAACCAAAGTCGCCGTCTCGCTCCGCCGAG
>JBAXBD010000723.1:0-3444 GCA_037142165.1 Schlesneria sp.
GAACATCTGGCTGACTCATTGACGAAAATTCACTTCGATGCGTCGTCAAACGGTTCAAACGGTTCGCCATCTGACTTGTCGAAACACTTTCAATAACGACTTCAAGACTCAGGTGGTGCGTTTTTGGATCGATCCGCCCACCGAATGTCAGCGTCCTGGTATCGAGGACGACGCGTTCAAAGAGATCGAGCATGAGTTGACCAATGGCTTTGCGAAAATTCGCTGACTCCTCCGCTTCATCATCGTGAGGCTGCAACCACGGTTCGATCTGGCGGCGAACCCCTGCGACATACCTCGATTTTGTAGGTTGAGGGATCTGCCGCAGGTCGTAATTGACGACAAGATCATATCGATCTCGAAGTCCTTGGGTTAACAGGTTTGGTGTGACCCGTAATCCACGAATCGACGAGACACGGTCTGCAAAGAATGCGTAATCTTTTTTGATGATAACGTGATAAGGAGAGCCGGGGCGTTCAATTTCATAATGGTCATCGCCCACAGAATGAAATCCGAGAACGTCGAACGTCGCCGTCTTTAAAAGCTCGCCAATCCCGTCTGTTGGCACGAAAACAATTTCGGCAGGGGAGTAGTCGTCCCAGGTGGTCATCACGCCAAGAGGTTTCGTTCGTTCGATTCCCGCTAAATCACGATAGCTCTTCAGGCGGTCGTTGAGTGTGTTGGCTAAATCCGGGCGTCCCGCAGAATCGAATACGGTTTCAGAGGCACTGCGAAGTCTGTCGATACTAGCTGCAAAAATGGTCAGATAGGGATTTTCGGGGACTGTTTTTGGTCGGCCGTCTTCGGCACACGCACTTGCGATCGTCACAAGTAAGGCACATACTGCCAACGATGTTCGAAATCTAAAGCGGCGTATCATTGCGATTCCACCATCCAGCAGACGTCCAAGAGCAGGGCAAGCCTGTTGTTCTGGACCATTTCATCGAAGTCAGATCGATTTAGAATGGTCTCACAAACTCACTGAGTTGCCAAGCCGAAAACGCATCGGTGCCATCCATCAGGCGCGGCCATCACTTTTGTCGCATTTCAAAAGAAACAGGCAGAGCAATCGAAAGTTTGCTCTGCCTGCTCTGTTTCGACGCTAATTATTCTTGTTTTCCCGCGTGATGAAACAATGACTTCGAATCAGGTTTCTTGTGTCAGCACAAAATTCTGGAATCGAACTTCGTCACGTTCGGGATCGCTGATCGTCTTGAACAGTTCGCCGATCAGCTTGTGAAAATGCTTTTCCCGTACGGAATAGAAATTGTGTTTTCCGTCGCGGCGAGGTTCAATCAGCCCGGCGACGCGTAGCAGTGCCAAATGGTGGCTGACTGCCGGCTGGCTTTGATTCAGTCGGTCGCACAGGGCCGAGACGTGCAGTTCCTGTTCGCGGAGCAGGTAAAGCAGGATTTTCAGTCGCGTTTCGTCCGCAAGAAGCTTAAAGACTTGGACCAAGTCACGTTCCAGTTGTTCCGATAATTCGGGGAACGAACCGCCTGTCGGAGCTGTTCCAAGAGACTCAATTGTTGCGATCATTTCCTTCTCACTCTCTAGTTGTGATCCTGCCTGAAATTCTGCGGAAGGATCGTGATTTGTGCCTGTATTCGACACGTGGTTATCCTTAGAGTACGCCTTGAGTTCATATTCGGGGAGCTTGTGAAAGCGCACCGCGAACTCGTTGACATACCTCGGGTCAATTTCGTTTGAGGGTCATTTAGTAAAACAAGAACATAGCCAAACTCGACGGCTCCTGAACCCGGACTCCGAACGGAGGCTTAAGGCTTCAGATTGCCTAAACAAACCGCAAATTCAGACCGGCAGATGACCGAGTGCATAAACGGGCGGTACATTCCGAAATTCATCGATAGGCAGAATCCTGGCTGATGCAGATAGATATTCACATGATGTGATAAACAAGACCGGGACGTGAGGCTTGAACTTCCTGAAAAAAACGTATGGAAAAAGACCAACGTCACTTATTCTAGTATGCCGGGCTACCCTTCAAGAGTCAACTGGTAACATAAATGTTACCGAATGCGGGAAACCACTATTTTTCCAGCGTATTGGTCGCATTTTTCGAATAGTTCACACAAATTTAAGACAAAATGAACACGAGTCGGAATTTCGAAACATTTCATAGCAAATCGCGAACCACAATTCGCAGGATGTTTTTGTTCGATTGATAGACAAGAAGTAGAGAGATCTATTTTTGACCGCCATATTTTCGCAACCATCAATTTTGAAGAAAGCATTTCGTGTCTGACTTTGCATCCCTCTCGGGTCGAACGGTTGTCGTCACCGGGGCGTCGAGTGGAATTGGACGGGCCATCGCACTTGAATTCGCCCAAGCCGGCGCGAGCGTTGTGATCCACTGTTCAACCTCTCGGGCTGCGGCGGAAAATCTCGCGGTCAAGATTCAGGCGTCAGGCCAGCGTGCCTTTGTCATTCAAGCTGATTATTCTGATTTGAAATCCCTGAAAACGTTCGTTGAAGCGGCATGGTCAGTGTTTGGAGGCTTCGACATTTGGATTAATAACGCCGGCGCTGACGTTTTGACCGGTCCAGCAGCAGATTGGACCTACGAACAAAAGCTAGAGCGACTTTTGCTGGTCGACGTTCAAGCCAGCATGATTGTGGCTAAAGAGGCCGGTCAGAGGATGTTCGACAAAGGGAGCGGCGTTCTGCTGACCATCGGCTGGGACCAGGCCGATCGGGGTATGGAAGGAAATAGTGGCGAGCTATTTGCCGCCTCAAAGAACGCCGTGATGGGGTTTAGTCGATCTTTGGCACTCAGTCTTGCGCCGCGCGTTCGTGTCAATTGTATTGCACCCGGCTGGATCAAGACGGCTTGGGGCGAAATTGCCAGCGATTCCTGGCAACAACGTGTCCTTCACGAAACTCCGCTAAAGCGATGGGGGCTCCCTGAAGACATTGCCCGTGCTGCGCGGTTTTTGTGCAGCAATGACGCTTCGTTCATCACGGGTCAGGTTGTTAACGTTAACGGTGGGGCTGTCCGCTAACCATCAGGAATGGATTGCCGAAGTGTGATTGAGTACATTCCATCATTCTTGATTTTAAGGGGGGATGGACGGTGCGAGTTTCCTGGTTTCGCTGGATTTTCAGGTCGCGCCGGTTTACCGCCATTTTTTTGACATTTCTTGCGGCTTGTTTCGGCCTGATTTATTTTTGGGTTGATCTGTGCCTCTGGGCCGCCGACGCGAATCTCGCACGGCGGAATCATGCCGCCGCGGCCGTCTGGATTGAGCGAAGCCAATGGTTCCAACGCAATCCTGATGCAAAAGCATGCCTGATCCAGGTTCGGCTTGCTCGGCGACGTGGCGACTTTGCTGAAGTCGAAACCAAGCTTCAGCAGGCAATCAAGCTTGGTGCGCCTCGGTCTGAGGTTCAGCGGGAAAACTGGATCGCCATGGCGCAATCCCAGCA
>JBAXBD010000724.1:0-3444 GCA_037142165.1 Schlesneria sp.
GGTCGGTAACGATGATAATTCTGTTCCGTCCGGCAGCCGTGCCGTTCCCGTCGCCGAGGTTTCGGCTCGCGACGTACTTGGCCAGGCCAGCGAGCTGCCAACGACTTGCCCTTCTGTTCGTGGCGTGAGTTTTGTCGAGTCTTCCAACAGGCGAAACATCAGCATCGGGAATTTTGAACTGCGAGCAAATTGGCTGTCAGCCGGTTGCCAGCCAGCCGCGAAGACGATGACATTTCCCCGCTCACTCGAAAATTCAATGATTGCAGGATCGCCATCATCAAAACGGGCCAGCACCCGATCTGCGTCCTCGGTCCTGACGATGCCAGTCTTATCCGATTTCGAATCGACAACGTTCAATCCTTCCAGTTTTCGATGTTTCCAGAATCGGACTCCTGTGAAGTCGCTGAATTGAGATTCTGCAAAAGGAGCAAACACCGGATCATCAAAATCGATTTCGCCGAGCATGGCATACTTGGAAACCGTGGCTTCACTCACCGAGATTCCTTCGCGCCCGCATAACGCCAGACTCGCTGCAGTCGCCTCCGGTGTTGCCGACGCAATCAACACTGTTCCGCCGTTTGACAGATGATTACGAACGATCGGCTGCACAGCCTCGTCAGGGGAGGTCAACACAATCAATGATGGTTGGGAGTCTGCCGAAGCGATGTTCGCCTGGCCCGGTTCACGCAACTCGATTTTGAATCGATGTGAAGCAGCAAAAAGTCGGTCGAGATAAAACCGTGCTCCATCGGTATCGTTCGCCGATTCAGGTCCGCAATAAATGACCAAGCGTGTTTCGGGAACACTTTCGGCAACGTAAACTCGATTATCAAAGTCGTCGTCGTCACCTGTCAGCCGCAGGACAGATGATACCAGCCCGGCGGGAAGTTTGGGCGGAAGCAGGATGCGGCTTTGACCCGGTGGAACGTAAACAGAAACCTCGGGCGAATCGTCCAGGCCCCATTTCAACGTAAACTTTTCTTTGACCGAGTCGGCAGAGTTTGTCACGCGGACTCGCATAACCTGATCTGTCGATTCCGGGTTTCGCTCGACAACCTGCAATCCCGCATTCGAGGGTGATGACGGGTGGGCAAGGATCAGTTCGACGGGCAAATCGTCAGGCCACTCATAACCTTGCAACGCAACCGTCTCGGAACCGCTTTGCAAATCACTTGCCAGCCAGATCCGCTGAAGAGCTGGCTTGGCCCGTTCCGTCTGAACTTCCTGTAACGAAGTCGCCGTCCTGATCAGTGCTTCGCCCAACTGAGTCGATTCCCAGGTCGGCTTCAAATCCTTCAGTCGAGCCCTGACCAACTCTCGCCCGGCCGAAGCTTCCATCGATTTGAGTTCTTTGAAGTCAGCAACAGGAACAAACGTCCGATCGAATCGATAAAGCGCGACTTTTGTCTGTGGTGGCAACTTCGCGACGCGTTCGTCCAATTGTCGGATCAGATCAGTCCAGACACCCTCTCGTCGCATACTGGCACTCGTATCGACAAGGATCGCCAGCAATTGTTCGTTTGTCGCTTCGTCGGGTTCGGTCACCGCCGCTCGCCAAAGTGGCCTTGTAAATGCAAACGCCAGCAATCCGAGCGCCGCCGCGCGAAGTAACATCAGTAACCAATGCTCGATCCGACTCCGGCTGGTGATCCGCGGTGGCGATGGGGTCAGGAACATCAATGTCGAAAACGTTCGTTCGCCACGCGGCATCTTTCGCCACATGTGAAACAGAACAGGTCCAGCCGCTGCTAATGCACCCAGCCAATACAGTGAATAGAGCCAAGTCATAAAATATCCGAAGTCCGAAGACGATCATCAAACAGGAATGTTTTGCGCTAAGCAGCATACCCGACCGGAACCCTCGATCCCAATCGTCGCGACCTGAGATTTCTTTGAACGTTACCTGCCGATTGAGATTTGGTTATCGTTCACCTCTTCGGTACATGCAGACAATCTGGAACAAGTGCCAGCATGACCTTATGAATATTCTTCTTTTTCAGAGCACTCTCAGACGAGATCAAAGATGCGACTTGGTTATAACACCAATGGGACGACGGGACATCGCTGGGACCAGGCAATCGAATTGATGGCCGATATCGGCTATCAATCAGTCGCGATTACGATTGACCATCATTGTCTCGATCCCTACGCGACAAACCTCGCTTCCGAATTGATTCGCATGCGACGTGTTTTGGAGCGGTTCGAAATGACAAGCGTCATCGAAACCGGCGCCCGCTTTCTGCTCGATCCTCGAAGAAAACATGAACCGACTCTAGTGAGTCCCTCAGCGGAAGCCCGTTCTGTCCGCATTGACTTCCTGAAACGCTGTGTCTCAATCGCCAGGGAACTGAATTCGGAAGCGGTCTCGTTCTGGAGCGGCATCGTTCGCGACAACGCCGAACCAGCAGAAGCCTATCGTCGCCTTTCCGAGGGCTGTCGCCAAGTTCTCGACTACGCAGAACCGTCAGGCATCCGACTCGCCTTCGAACCAGAGCCTGGAATGCTCGTCCAGACCTTTGACGACTACCAGCACTTACTCTCGCTGGTCGATGGCACCGGTTTCGGACTCACGGTCGACATCGGCCACGTGCATTGTCTGGAACCACAACCAATTTCGAGCTATCTCGAAACATGGCACGATCGAATTTTCACGATCCACATCGAAGACATGAAACGCGGTATTCACGACCACCTCCGATTCGGCGAGGGAACAATAGACTTTCCGCCTGTGTTTAAGACGCTCAAGTCTCTTAACTACACAGGAAGTCTGAACGTGGAACTCAGCCGTCACAGTCATATGGCACCCGAAGTGATGCAGGAATCGTTTGACTTCCTGGACCGGCATTTAGGCTGATGCGAACGAAGAGGGGGTCGGGCGTTCAAATTTCAAAATTTCAAAATTGGCTGGAAACCGGCTCTCAAAATCCTGATCACTTACATGCCAATTTTGAAATTTGAATACCCGACCCCAGAGCATAACGCCTTCATCAGCGGACACGATTCTAAAATCGGAGCACCCTGACGATATTGCTCCAGCAGTTGGTGCGATCGTTGAGCCAACATGCGCCGAACTTCCCGGCGTTTGCCCTTTTCCCGGGGGATGATCATGTTGTCGTATCCGGTCGTTTGATGACGCATCCAGGCGATGACGGCTGCTTCTGCTCTTTGCTCAACGGGAATGCGTTTCGTGCGGGCGACCGTACCGCTGCCGACCGGCGTGGCATGATCAGTGACGGCCTTTGCGAGACGGTTAGCGAGTTCAGCATGTGTTTTGTGAAATCCCAGAAACGTAACGACCGCCCCTAGAAAATCTTCAACATACTCGGCCTGAATCTTTTCGCGGCGTCGGCCATCAGCTTCTTTCTTCCTGACAAAACTTTCAGTGGATCGTTCGGCTTCGAGATCTGCACGAATCGACTCGATCGTCGCTGCTGAGGTCCAGAC
>JBAXBD010000725.1:0-3440 GCA_037142165.1 Schlesneria sp.
AACGTGCTCTGCCGCCATCTCTCATACGAACCTTACCTTCGATTGGGGTGATTGATGGGATCTCGACTGCCAATATCTTTTCCATAGGCATCGATTTCTGCTTGATTGACTTGACCGTCTTTGTTTGTATCCGCGGCATCGAAATGAAATAGAAGACGATTCACGTCACGGTGAGGTTTCGAGCGACCGAACGACTCCATCTCATTTCGATAGACAATTCCATCGCGATCATGATCGGCTGCCGACCAGGGGCCGTTTGGACCAGGTCCCCATGGCTGAGCAACGAAGATGAATGCCGCGCCGGCCAGGACTGCCCCGACCAGACCGAACGCGAGTCTTGCACGGCGGCTGAGACCCGCAAAACGGCTTCTCGTCGTTTGAGGTTGATCTACAGGGGTGTTCATAGTTGGTTTTGTCTTTCTGCTCTAAAAATCTTAGAAAAAGGACGGAAGCCATCGTTCTGGCGTTCAGAATGGCATCTTGTCAATCAGTCCGCTAGCTCACTTGCGGATTGAAAACGTGGTTCAGGTTTACTACGGGCTGAATGATAAAAGGAATCAGGCGACGACTAACGTTCTGCGAGGAACTCCCTATTGAGAAATCTCACGACAAATAATGCGAAAAAATGAGTCTATCAGTGCGACGCGCGAGGGACCAAAAGTGAATTGCAATTGTACCTGACACGTTTCTTCGTCCGGGTATCCCTTCTGCCTCTTTCCCCTGAAGGGGGAGCGGATACCAGCCCAGCGGCAAGCTCGTCCGCGAGCGCCGCCCTGGGTCACATTCACAAAAAACTGAATTGCCCTGTAAGGGCAACGGAATCGGCAACACACAATTTCCCCATAATTTGTTGAATCGAAGCGAGATTGTTGCGTTCCCGTCCCCTTTCAGGGCACCCACAATTCCCTTAACCGAAACCCAGGGCGGCGCTCGAAGACTCGCTTGCCGCTGGGCTGGTATCCATATCCCCTTCGGGGAAAAGAAGCTCGTCATTTCAACACGTCATGACCCATAAGTGCTGCTTGTTGCCCGAGCGCTGTCGGAGGGCGATTCCCATCGTCAGCGTGGATTCGCAACTCGATGCTTATGCCGTCACCCGCACCTGTCACCATAATGAAAGTCCGATAAATTACCGCAATTCACGGACACCCTGCTTCAGTTCGTGAAGGTGTTTCACTTCATTGTCAGTGAGCGCCCTGTCGAAAACGGCAAGATCGTCGAGATGGCCGACGTAGGCGGCACCGAGGACAAGCAGCACTCGATTTGGATCCCAGCCAAACGTCAGATCCCAGTTCTCGATCGTCCCCTGCAATTTGCCGTTCAGATGCAGTCGGCCGATCGGTGGCTTCTTTTTGTTGTTGAGATTCTCGACAGAGAAGACCGCGTGCGTCCACGCGTCTCGCGAAAAGGGAGCCTTTTCCACCTGGACCATCGGTCGTTTGTTGAAAGGAATATCGGCCCACTGGACGTTGTCCGGGTTCCAGATCTGAAACAGGGGACGGATCGCATACCGGAAAAATCGTGGAGTTTCATCCTTTGACCATTCCAGGAAGATAAACCCCTTTTTGAGATCGTCGCCAACAATCTGAACGGGATCACAATAGCCGGGCTCAAGATCCTGATCGGGATTCAAACGCAACCAGACCGAGACGGACGTGTTCCAGTTCTGATCGTTGTAGCCGAGCGTTCCAGAGTCCTGATAAACCGGGCGAAAATTGTTCTTCTTGGTGAAGTGCAGGCCACCACCGAAACGTCCGCCGTCGGCGACGAGTTTGACCTCGTCCGTCGGGACAGCGGGGACGAGGTCCTTTCCCTGCTGGAGATAACAGGCTTTGTCACCGCGAGCAAAATCCGCATCCAGTCCAGTGTCGAACGAGGCGTGCAGAGTCAGCGCCTTAGCGAGTCGGCCTTTGGTCTCGGCGTCCGCACCCTTGAGAATCTGTTCTGCTTCCTCGGGGCCGATGTCGCGGACATAAATGTTTCGCCAGCGAATCTCGCCACCATGTGTCTGAAGGTGGATGGGGCCTTTCGCCACCAAGGGCTGGTTGCGATCGTAATAATTCTCCATGACGGCGTTGTCGACAACGAGCTTGTCGTTCAACCAGACCCAGGTTCGATTGTGGACCTGACGAATGCGAAACTGGTTCCACTCGCCAAACGGGCGATCGGCCAGGACGAGCGGGTCACGTCCGCTGGTGCCGGGCGTGTTATTAAAGAGTCCGCCGGAACCGAGATGCGGTCTGCGAGTGGGGGCTTTCAAGTCATAAACCTGATTCCAATCCCAGATCTGCACTTGAGGTGTGCCGCGCAGATAGATGCCGCTATCGGCTTTCGGGACGGTCTTGTATTCGATCAGAAAATCGATATCACCGTAGTCGTCGTCTGTCGTGGCATACGGTCCATGTCCATCGTTGACCAGTTCACCATTTTCAACCGTCCAATTCTTCGAAAACTCGGCTCGCTGTTGTGCGAGGTTTGCTTCCTTTTGATCACCAGTTAATGCCCCGACAGCGTGGGGGTTCAGGCCGTGCCAGCCGGTGAGATCATGGCCATTAAAAAGGGGGCGAAACCCGGCCGGCGGTTTCGGCTCGTCCCCATAGCCGATCGTCGACAGTCCAACAAAAGTCAGGATCACCAGGGTTCGTATCAATCCGTCGTGCATGAGATGGCTTTCGAGGTCGCGAAACGTTTCATGGATGTTTTGGGTCATCGGAACAGACGGGACTGCTAATCCACGTGCGTACGATACCCGATCATCGCGAACCCTGTTTTAGTTTCAACTGTATCGCGATTCCTGGTGACACAGTACGTTCGGTAATACGAAGGCTTTCGAACGCATTGAGTTTTCTGTTTTAACTCGCTTCCGAAGGAACGTTCAGGACGGTGAATTGATTAGCGCCCAGAAAGTCGGCTCAGCACATGAGTTCAACGGAATGACGATCTTTCTGTGTCCCCCCGATTGCGTGAGGCAAGCGGCAGAAAACTGCGACTCGAATCCACATTTCGCACTGGTGGCCGACCATAAAAGACAATCGACAACAGCAATTCTTGATGATATTTGACCTACCATTTTATCTTCGACAAACGTTCGGCATTCGACCCGTTTTACAACGACGTTACGATTTTGCTGCGGCTTTCTGTCGACTTGCTGATTCCTGCCAGTGTCGGTGGCTCAACTCTGCGCGTCGCTTGGCATCGGCGTTTTCGTGGACCATGTCACACAAATCGCGGGAGCTTAAACATAGCTCTGCAATGCCGGACGACAGAAAACATAACGAGACAATGATGGCTATTTCCCTCATCGGATTTCCTGATTGAAGCAGTGACGTTCCAGCAACTAAAAAACTAAACACCGCACATTTGCTACCGGATCGAGGAAAATCAGAGAAAAAAAGATACCATTTTTGTAATGAGACCTCGTGCGGCTGCAGCCAACTGCG
>JBAXBD010000726.1:0-3411 GCA_037142165.1 Schlesneria sp.
GTTACGGAAGGTCGCTTTTACCCATCAAATATTTATCGCATTCACGAGCCGCACCGCGCCCCTCATTGATGGCCCAGACGATCAGGCTTTGCCCACGTCGGCAGTCACCAGCCGCGAACACCCCTGGAACATTCGTATTGAATTGGCCGTGAGTTGCTTCGTAATTCGAGCGACCATCGAGCTTCACGCCAAGTTGCTCGGCAACTGGCGATTCGGGGCCGAGAAAGCCGAGTGCGAGGAAGACGAGATCGGCTGGGATCTCTTGTTCTGTTCCCGGAATGACCTTGAATGGAGGGGCGGGTTCCGCCTTCGCAATCTTCAGCGCCCGAACTTCTCCCTTGTCATTTCCCAGGAATTCGACCGTTGTCGTACTGAAAAGCCGTGGATCGCTGCCAAAAACGGCGGCGACTTCGGCGTGACCATAGTCGACTCGGAAGATTCGCGGCCACTGTGGCCAGGGATTGTTCGCGGCTCGTGATGTCGGTGATTCCGGGACAATTTCCAGGTTGATGACCCCTTTGCAACCGTGTCGCATCGACGTGCCGATGCAGTCATTGCCGGTATCTCCACCACCGATGACAACAACATGTTTGTCTTTCGCGTTGATGTAACGGGCATCAGACAATTGTGAATCAAGCAGACTTTTGGTGTTCTTGTAAAGGAACTCCATTGCCATGTGGATTCCCTTAAGTTCTCGTCCGGGAATCGGAAGGTCGCGTGGCTTGGTTGCGCCCGTACAAAGCACGATGGCGTCATACTGTTCGCGCAAGTCCATCGGGCTGATATCACGCCCAATCTCTGTGCCGGGTTGAAACTTGACTCCTTCGGTCGCAAGCAGGTCGATACGCCGCTGGACAACGTGTTTTTCCAGCTTCATGTTCCGGATGCCATACATGAGCAATCCACCGATTCGATCAGCCCGCTCGAAAACGGTCACTTCATGCCCGACGCTATTGAGTTGAGCGGCGGCGGCCAGACCGGCCGGCCCTGAACCAACAATGGCAACTCGCTTACCGGTTCGCGTTTGTGGTGGATTAGGTTGTACCCAACCCTGCTCGAATCCGTGGTCGATGATCGAGCATTCGATGTTCTTGATCGTGACTGCCGGTTTTGTAATCCCCAGCACGCACGAACCTTCGCACGGTGCCGGGCAGACTCGCCCAGTGAACTCGGGGAAATTGTTGGTCTTGTGCAGCCGATCAAGAGCTTCGCGCCAGTGACCACGATACACCAGATCGTTCCACTCGGGAATCAGATTATTGACGGGGCAACCTGCCGCCATTCCGGCCATGAGTGAACCGGTATGACAGAACGGAACCCCGCAATCCATGCACCGGGCACCTTGTGTGCGCAGTTCCGATTCGGGCATGTGCTCATGGAATTCGTTCCAATTGAGAATCCGCAGTCGCGGATCTGTCTCATTGGGTGTCTGACGCTGAAACTCTTTAAAACCTGTCGGCTTGCCCATTTGAATACCAAAGACTTAAAAACACGAAATAAAAACCAATATCTTCAGAGCGCGATTTGCTCGTGCTCAAGTTGTGGAAAGTGACAGGTTTTAAGCCTTCAGTTTTTCCTTTTCCTTTTGCTGTTCGGCCAAGGCTCGTTTGTAGTCGATTGGCATCACTTTCACGAAGCGAGGGAGTTCTTCATCCCAGTCTTGAAGGATCCCTGCCGCCACGGTCGATCCCGTATGCTTGTAGTGTTTACCGATCAATTCTTTCAGTTCAGAAATGTCTTGAGCGTTTTCCATTTTTTCGAGTGCCACCATTTCCAGGTTGCAATTGGAAAGTAACTGGCCCCCTCGGTCGTAGACATACGCGATTCCACCAGACATTCCCGCCGCAAAATTGCGACCCGTTGATCCGAGAATAACGGCACGTCCACCTGTCATATACTCGCAACCGTGGTCTCCAACCCCTTCGACAACGCAAGAGGCGCCTGAATTCCGTACGCAGAAACGTTCCGCAGCACGTCCACGGAAGAAGGCTTCTCCTTCTGTTGCTCCGTACAACGCGACGTTACCGATAATAATGTTTTCTTCGGGCTTGAACTTAGAAGCCGCTGGCGGATAGACAATGATCCGACCGCCGCTGAGTCCCTTGCCGACGAAATCGTTCGCATCACCTTCAACCTCGATGGTGATTCCCGAAACCAACCATCCACCCAGCGTTTGGCCGGCGGAACCCTTGCAGCGAATGTGGATCGTATTGTCGGGCAATCCATGTTCGCCCCACTTCTTCGAAACTTCGTGACTGAGAATTGTTCCCAGAGCGCGATCGATGTTCTGGACCTCGATATTCAGACGTGTTGGCTTCTTATGCTGGATTGCATCCTGTGATTCACGGATCAATTCATTATCAATCTGCAGTTCAATCCCATGCTTCTGCTTGATCGTACAGTAAGTCTGGACATTGGCATGCGGCTTGGTGGCGGGAGTCAGAATCTTCGTCAGATCCAGATGCTTCAGCTTCCAGTGGTTGATGGAATTATCGTATTCCAGGACTTCGCTGTGGCCGACCATTTCATCGATCGTGCGGAATCCGAGCGAGGCCATAATCTCTCGCGCTTCTTCCGCCACCATGAACAGGTAGTTGATGACGTGTTCTGGTTTCCCCGCGAACATCTTTCGAAGTTCAACGTCCTGCGTTGCCACACCGACCGGACAGGTGTTCAAATGGCATTTACGCATCATGATGCAGCCGAGTGTGATCAGCGGCGCCGTTGCGAACCCGAATTCCTCGGCTCCAAGAAGACACGCGATGACAACGTCACGACCTGTCTTCAATTGACCATCCGTTTCCAGGCGAACTCGGCTTCGCAAATCGTTCAGCACCAGCGTCTGATGCGTTTCCGCGATTCCCAGTTCCCAAGGCATCCCAGCATGCTTGATACTTGTCAGTGGTGACGCGCCAGTTCCCCCCGAATCACCAGAGATCAGGATCTTGTCGGCATGTCCCTTTGCCACGCCAGCCGCGACTGTTCCGACACCGACTTCCGAAACCAGCTTCACGCTGATGCGTGCCGACGGATTCGAATTCTTCAGGTCGAAAATCAGTTGTGACAAGTCTTCGATCGAATAAATATCATGATGTGGTGGAGGACTGATCAGCCCAACGCCGGGTGTCGAATGCCGCGTCGCTGCGATAATCTTGTCGACCTTAAAGCCTGGAAGCTCCCCTCCTTCACCAGGCTTGGCACCCTGTGAAACCTTGATCTGAAGCTCATCGGCGTTCGTCAGATACCAGCTCGTCACGCCAAACCGGCCTGACGCGACCTGCTTAATGGCCGATCGTTTCGAATCCCCATTCGATTCGGGCTGGAATCGTTTGTAGTCTTCACCCCCTTCACCGGTATTGCTCTTGCCACCGATGCGGTTCATGGCGAGTGCCAGTGTTTCGTGGGCGTCTG
>JBAXBD010000727.1:0-3411 GCA_037142165.1 Schlesneria sp.
CTGCCTGACATGCTGAACGATAATCTTGAACTACGGCAATCCCATGCCACGCTTGGCCGATTCGTCGAAAGGACTTGCCAGGAACCGTTGGCGTTTCCGCCTGGACGCGGCGTCCAATACCAAAGTATGGGGTTTTCCATTCTTGGAGAAATCATTTCACTGATAACAGGCAAAACCTGCGCCCAATACCTTCAAGAGGAATTCTTTCAGCCGCTCGGCATGAGCGACACTTCCCTGGGGGCACCAGACGAATGGTTCGATGGTCCTACACCTCGCGCGTCGCGGATTCCCAGCGCCATCGTTCCGGAAGCACATGCAAGTGGTGCTGATTGGAATTGGAATAGTCGTTACTGGCGACAACTCGGCGCTCCCTGGGGTGGCCTTTTGACCTCGGCAAGAGACTTGGCAACATACGCGCAGTTTATGCTGCGCAAGGGAACCACACACGACGCGATACGACTGTTATCTCCCGCAGCAATCGACGCAGCCACGCGTAACCAGCTTGAGTACATGCGAGAAGTTCCCGACGAAGAAAGGCGATGTCGCCCCTGGGGACTCGGTTGGCGACTGAACTGGCCGGCACATAGTGCCAATTTCGGCGACTTACTTGGACCACGAACGTATGGACACTGGGGAGCGACAGGAACCGTTCTTTGGATCGATCCCGATACAGGTACTTTCACATTGATTCTGACAACGCTGCCTCAAGAGCCATCAGGTAAGTATCTGGCAAGGCTCTCAAACGCCGTCGCGGCAGCATGGGAATAGGACTGTGTTTTTGACACAGGTCGTGAATCGGTGTGCCACTACTTGACCGTCTTCGGTCAAGCAGTGCTCTGCGACCGGAAAAAAGAGAAGACACTGCTTCTCCGAAGACTCCTAAGCAGTGGCACAGTACTCTCAATTGTACGTTTGATAAGGACTCTACCCGATACCAAAATTGTCCGACCGAAAGCCGATCACGCGTCGTATTTCCACCGGACTTGTTCGCCCCTCGTTCATGGCAGCGATCGCTCGTTGACCGAGACTGAGAAACCCGCTCTTCCTCGCGATTGTTTCAATTTCTGCGGCATCGTCTCGCCCGATGATCGCTCGGCCGACATCTTTTGAATCAGGACGTAACAACTCTGCGAGTAACACTCGACCGCGATAGCCCGTTCCTGAACACCGTTCACATCCCACGGGAACTCTTGCTCGCGACAATGCAAATCCATATCTGGATGTCTCGTCCTCAGTCCATACAGCACAGTCGCAGAGACGACGGAACAATCGCTGACAAATGATCGCTCGCAGCCCCGTCCGAATTAAGTAGGGTTCGATTCCCATATCACCCAGACGGCTGATCGCTTCCGCGGAACTTCCCGAGTGAAACGTGGACAGGACGAGATGTCCGGTTAGACAAGCTTGAAACACCGTTTCGGCCGTTTCGCGATCCCGGATCTCGCCAACAAGAATGACATCGGGATCTTGGCGCATCAGCGATCGCAATCCCGTGGCATAGTCGAAACCAGCAGTTCGATTGACCGGTGACTGCGAAACGCCCGGCAACACAGATTCGATCGGGTCTTCCAGAGTAACAAGGCTTTTTCCGACTCCAGAGTCACGCTGAAGTTCGCGCAGACACGCATAGGCTGTGGTCGTCTTTCCACTTCCAGCAGGTCCCGTAATCAGGATCGCCCCGCCAGTCTCGTGCAGCAACGCCAGCAATTCAGGTAACAGATCGTCCGGTAAACCCAGGTCAGCGGGCCAGCGATATTGCTCTGATGTCGCGAATAATCGCACGACACCTTTTTCTCCGTAAAGAGTGGGAAAGGTACTCAGTCGCATTTCGACTTCGACAGTCGAATCACGGATCCTTCCCTCTTGAGGAACATCGGTCCGATAGGTCAGCAATTCCGCCATGACCTTAAGACGAGCAATAATGTTTGGTGCGATTGACCGCGGATACGTTGCAATCGATTGCAGGACCCCATCAATCCGCCACAGAACCTTCATTTCGGAGATGTCGACAGAGAAGTGGATGTCACTCGCCCCCGCCTCACAGCCGGATTTCAAGACATAAGCAACGACTTCGGTCACGTATTTCGGATCAGTCGGGGCGATCGTCGGTGCTCCACTGGCAAATCGCTCGACGAGAGTTTTCTTGCCGATATTGTTCGAAATGATTTGCCCCAAAGAAACGGCCCCCGACTTTCGTGCGGACAAAAAGAATTGAGCGACATCGTACCGAGCAGATACATCGGCCTTAGATTACAAACATCCGAAATGTCGAACCCGTGATCTGATGATCGAATATCGATGATAGCAAGAAGAATCTGAAGTTGAGATCGTGAAAGAGATTCCAAGAAGACCGCACGAAAAATCTGCCAAAGAAGCACAACAGGCCGGAACAATGTTCCGGCCTGTTGGGATTGTTGTAGTAAGTCAAGCTTGCAGCTTACTTCTTAGCAGCTGGCTTGGCCTTGGTTGCTGGCTTAGCCTTTGGCGACTTCGCTGGCTTGGCTGGCTTAGCGGCCTTCGTGGTGGCCTTGGCGGTTGTCTTGGCTGGGGCAGCTTTTTTCGTGGCCATAATCCTTGGCTCCTTTGGGGAAGAACTTCGGGCACCTGATCGGAAAACTTGCTGTCTCTCTTTGGTACCCATTGAGAAAGACAACTCGAAATCGCGACACTCAATAAAGAGTGATATTTCGTCCTTGAAACTTAGTGCTCACCAACACGGCCGGATCGTAGGTCTGTTCGAAAATTACGTCAAGCGGAATCTGTTGAACCACAAGACTTTGTCCAAACTGACCGTTCCGCAACTGGAATACGCCTGAAACTGTCTCAATGACGTAACTCCCCGCGACACTTGGTGACATGGAATCGGAAGGAAAAGAATCCTGATACTGCGTTTTCAAACGCATCACTGCAGGACCAGTTTGGCAAAATCGAGCGTGACTTCGCAAATACCGCATCAATTGACGTTCCGAAACAAGAAGCGGAAACCAGTCTTCAGACTGGATCTTTTGCCGACACGAGGAACACCCTCCGAATTGCTCCGCTAGCTGGCACCCAATGTTTCGGCACCAAAATCATCGGCAGCTAAAGCCTGATCGATTTGGTAAAATTCTCCGTTTGTAACGATTATTTCGAGATTTTTATCGAATTCTGGCTGTTGAGGGCCTCATGTTGGTTAAAAACCAGGCTCCACTCCCTACTCCTCTAACGAGGCGAGAGAGACCGTTGTGAACGTCAACGATTTCGAGCCGTCCTTTTCGAAGAATACGCCGATGTCGTGATTCGGAAGGACGACCAGACAGGAGTAACCCGAGCCCCCGTGGTAGATCTCCTTCCGGACCGGCCAGGACTGACCTTCATCGTTGCTGATCCAGACGGTTAAGTGTTCGCGCGTCTTACCGGCGGGACTACAGA
>JBAXBD010000728.1:0-3411 GCA_037142165.1 Schlesneria sp.
GTATCGGTCGATCGCCGAGTCGTCTGCCAGCAGCACGACTTCGCTCGGTCCAGCGATACTGTCGATATCGACTTCGCCAAAGACATGCTGTTTCGCAAGTGCAACAAACAAGTTGCCTGGTCCGACGATCTTGTCTACGCGTGGCAGGCCTTCAATTCCGTAAGCCATTGCAGCAACAGCTTGAGCACCACCAATACGGTAGACTTCGGTGATCCCAACTTCGGCACAAGTGGCGAGTAGCGATTGGTTATATCCACCGAATTCCGTCGGTGGGACCACGACTGCAATCTCTTTCACACCGGCTGTTTTTGCGGGAACCGCAGTCATCAGTACCGTCGAAGGATACGCTGCCGCTCCGCCGGGAACACAGATTCCAATTCGCCGTAAGGGGAGATACCGCTGTCGCAACTCGACGCGACTCAAACCATCCTGGCGAACAAGTCGAACATCTTCGTGCAGAATGCGCGATTGAAACTCGATGATGTTCTCACGAATACGGCGAATCGCCTCTAAAAACGATTTGTCACATGCGGCATGGGCTGCTGAAAGTTCATCCGCCCCGACCCTCATCGTCTCAAGGCTCAGGCTCTTGCCGTCGAGTTTCGAGGTATATTCCAACACCGCTGTCAGACCACGTTCGCGGACATCGGCACAGATCCGCTGAACGACCTGACGCGGCGCTAACGGTTCACCGAACAGCGCCATTGTCCGCTGACGGCCTGCTTCCGAAACGACATCACCTTGTGGGCTTAGTTTTCTTCGCAGTTCGGCCAAGGCCTGGTATGGATCCTGGGCATAACAGTCGATCGTAGGGATTGTCAAATTCACGATAAATTATTCTTCGTTGGTACGTCACACGTTTGGAACCCAACCTCAGTCTCAAATTGGCCTTGGTGGAATCGATATGCCGATTCTGTGATGACGAACAGCCAATGCAAAACGGGTAGCGATCCGTGCAGGGGGATGGGACTCAGGGTGAGGGCCTATTTCTTTTGAGCCTTCAGAGCTGATTTCACTGCCGCTTCGATATCTTCGTGTTTGAACTCTTTATCTTCACCGCTCTTGAACACTTTGAAAATTTTCCCGTCCTTGCCATAGATTTTGAAGTGCGGCAACGCCCCGTCGGGGATGTCGAATGCCTCTGCCCCTTCCTCCGAAATGTCCAGAGAACTGAGAAGATTCTCAAAGTAGGCGTCGTTCAAGGCCAGGAACTGCTTGACCGGTTCGGGCGCCTGCCCCTTCACGACTCCGTCAAAACAAAGCGAAACAACGACGACATCTTGATCAGCGTATGCCTTGCTTAATTCGACCGTTTTTGGAAACGCCTTCCGGCATGGGACGCACCATGTGGCCCAGCAATCGACGACAATCACTTTGCCCTTATTCGCCGCGATCACTTTGTCGTATCCAGCTTTGTCGACGACTCGGACTCCGATGGTCTTTGATGCCTGAGCCTGCCCAAAACCGGTCACGGCCAGGATCGTGACCATCAGGCAGGTTGTCGTAAAACTGATCTTCAACCATTTTCGTCGTGTTTGGACGTCGTCCATGATAGTCCCTTACAGATAAATTGAGTGGAGGAAAGGCCAAGTCAATGCGGCCTGGCGTTGTTCACCGGAAAGCTTACTCACGTTTTCCCTGAAGTCTAGGCATGGCTTCAAACGACAGATGCCGGACAAGTGTGGCGGAGAAGAGAAACTCTTAATTCCCACTCAGAACAAACGCGTTATTAACTATTCAGCGATTCGGCAACGTCTGTTCGATAGGCGGTCATGCCTGGCAGGAATCCGACCAATGCGCCGAGAGCAAAAAGTATGGGGAACAGGACGAATTCGTATGACGAAAATGTCAGCGGATCAATAATCAGGCCGGTTTTACTGGCAACAATCGGTGCCGCCGCGAAAACAAGACTATGACCCAGCAGCAGCCCCAGCAACCCACCTCCGACACACAAAATGATTGATTCCGCCAGGATGATCGACAGCACGGTCCCGCGTTGTGCTCCCAAGGCTCGCATGATCGCAATTTCGCGCCGGCGTGCGGACATCGAATTATAGATGCTGACGAAGATGCCAATTCCCGACACCAGGACGATCAATGACGTCATGACCAGCAGCAATGACTGAACCGGTCCCAGGAATTCCGTTAAGAGCTTCTGCATCGGGACGATCGGATTGATTCCTTGCGCTTGATTCCCTTTCTTGAGTTCGCCGCCTAAAAGGTTTGCGGCGATCGGAGATTTGCATTGCAAGAGAATCGCAGTGACTTCCTTTTGAACATCTGGCAAATCATGGGAGTGTGCGTGGTGAGCGTGATCATCGGCTCCATGGTCATGCACGCCAAATTTCTTTTTGATTCTGGCAATCTCGGCATCTAACTCCTCTGGCGCGAGTGCAGGTTCGCCAAAAAACTTTCGCTCGCGCACAATCGCTTCATTCAGTGGCTTATCGTGCCCTTGAATCTGATAAAATCCCTTCAGATTCACATAGACAGTTTTATCATGGGGCGTTCCCGTTGGGGCGAGCAATCCCACGACTTCGAATTCTTCATTGTGAACATGGCCGGTTTCCGCTCCGCCGTGAACAAGTTTCAACTTTGTCCCTAATCCCCAACCGTTTTCCCGTGCAACACGATCGCCAATATAGGCGTCGAAATCGCGTCGAAATCCATGCCCCTTGACCATGAAGGGATGTTTGGGGGCGTAGTCAACGTCGAAGAATTCTGGAACAGTCCCAACGATCGGGAAGCCCCCCTTCTCCGTCGTGTCACCCATGGCAACAGGAATCGCAACACTGACACGCGGATCCTTCTTCAGATCAAGAAAATACCGATACGGCAGGTTTTCGATCGGAGGACTGATGTGATAGACGGTGCTGAGGACCAGTTGAAGCGGATCTCCCTTCGCTCCCGCGATCAAGTCGTAATTGATCGCCCTTTGACTGAAAGTACTTTGCAAGATTCCGTAAATGACCAGCACAGCCACCATCAGCATGACACCCAGTGCCACACTTAATGCGGTTAATGTTGAAGCCAGCCCGCGCTGACGGATACTTTTCCAGGCAATCGTCGCAAGATTCACAGGTCTTCCTTCCAAAAAGCGACGTAACGAACAACGCCTACGTCGCCGGTTGGGTTTTCGTGGGAAACGCGCAGATTAGCGAATTGATCCCTGTCTGACGACTCAGCGGCACGATGAGGACAAAGATCGATAGGGGCAGAAGTTCCTGAACTTCGCGAGCGCAAATGCGGCATTCGTTGGACGCCCCCTGGAGCGACGCGTAGAATCCTCGTATCGATTTGCCATTTTTAGATTTGCCGCAGGCAAAAAGGATTCTCCGATGGTCGGTATTGTTCGATCCGCGATCTTGTTGGCGATCCTTTTGTTTTCATGCGACTCGATCTCGGCCCAGG
>JBAXBD010000729.1:0-3409 GCA_037142165.1 Schlesneria sp.
TCATCGTCCGGAATCACGATCAAGGTCGCAAATCTCTTTCGACACGCTACGATCGCAGAGTTGGCCGGATCTCTGTCTGAGTCCAAGCAGGCTGCGGAAGTTTCCAATCATGCTCAATACCTGGAATCGATTCGCTCCGGCAAAGGCAATACGCATCTTGTCATTGTTGGTGCCAAATTACGAGTTCCCCTCGAAATGCTTTCCCCCGAAGTTCATGTCTGGTGGCTGAAGCTGGATGGACTCCATGTCTGGCCACCAAAACATCTGGATCTCCTCACTCAAGCCACGATTCATGCCCATGAATTATCCGACGCAATCCCGTCCGGAAAATTGTTACTTTGCGGGCATTCCTATGGTGGCCTGCTCGCGATTGAAATCGACCGGCAATTGGCGCTGGCAGGACAATACGATGTCAAACTCATCCTGCTGGAGCCATCAATTCCACCAAAACGAAATGAATCAATGATCGAACGTGCCGCTCAGAAAGTCGTCGATTACAAAAAGCGTTTTCGGTTACAGCTCATCCAGGAATTAGCCCAAGGGCTTCACAAAAAGACGATTGGAAGAATTCGCAGGGTGATGATTAGCGCTCGACAGTCTGTCGATCAAAAAATCGGTATCGACGATCGCTGGAGATTCATGGAACCGTTTTTAATTGATCAGATTCGTACCTATCAACTTCCCAAATCAATTGATCACGACGTTCATCTGATCAAAACAGATTTCTATCAAACCGACTGTTTAGTCGCGTTAAACCAAATCACCAAGGGATCTTTCTCTGTGTATACAGCTTCGGAAGACATGGATCATCTCGATCTTGCCGAGGCTCGGCACAGTATGCTCTGGTTGAGGATCGTTCAACAGTTGACTGCTGAAATCACGGTTCTTTGAAAAAGTGAGACGCAAACGATTAAAACAATCCTTCCGATGTGACATACGTCGGAAGAATTAATTCCAGGCGACATGAACTGTCACTGATTAATGCAAACGGAGTCAGTCAGTCCCAGACGCCCAGCGATCGAGATCCGTTCTAAACTACTTCAAAAAATCTTTTCAACACAACACGTGAACAAGACAACACATGCCTCTGTTGCCTTCAGTCGTTTTCACAACGCGTATCTGATATAACCCTTCCCATAGCCGAAACCGTCGTTGAACGTAGAATCTTCGGATGAGAACGAAAACGACGGGGGCTGAGATGGAATTCAATACGAACAGACATCAAGAAGAGCGTAAGTACAGTCAAAAAGATCGATGAAAACTCTTCGCATTGGAGTTTTGATCAGTTTTCAGTTCAAATGAAGGCTTGAACTCGAATTTGTTCACTAACTCGATTTGAAAACAGATTTATGCCTTGCGCCTGATAATCTGCGAACGTTTCAATCATGTTCGAAACTGGTTATCTGGAGTAGGCACTGGAACGTGGTGATTGAATTTCCGTTTAACTCGAGCAGAAACGCGGTTTAGCTTTGGTGACAGGTCACAATGATTGGCATCTCTTACGGGAGTAGGTTTCTCGTATGGAGTTTTTAGAAAACCCAACAAGTTTTGCAAAAGATTTAGCGGATGACGATCAATAATAATCGGTTGCTAGAACCTGATGCATCCATTGACGCACGGAAAATGACTCCTGAAGAACGCCACAAGATTGTAGTCGAATGGAACCAGACCGAGCGCGACTACCCTCGTGACAAATGCGTGCATCGACTGTTCGAAGAACAGGTTCTACGGACGCCGAACGCCATAGCAGTTGAGTTCGAAGGGAAATCCGTTACTTACAGTGAACTCAACGCACGCGCCAATCAAGTTGCTAACGTGCTTCGGAAAAATGGCGTTGAGGCAGACAGTTTGATTGGCGTCTGCATCGAACGTTCTGCAGAATTAGTCGTTGCGCTTCTCGGAGTCTGGAAGGCGGGCGGTGCCTACGTGCCATTAGACCCGATGAATCCCCCTGAGCGACTTAACTACATGTTGACAGACTCAGAAGCCAGGATCGTGCTGACCAGCGTTCGACAACGTCACGTGTTCGCAGGAACCAATCACCAGTCGATTTGTATTGATTCCGACCCATCGTTGTTCGTCAGCGAGAGTTCTGAAGCACCTCTCATCCCCCTGAGCCCTCGCGATCTGGCGTATGTGATGTATACGTCGGGATCAACAGGAAATCCGAAGGGTGTCATGGTGACCCACGGCGGGTTAGTCAACTATGTCGTTTGGGCCGCTGCAGAATATTCGGCAGGTATTGGGGAATCCGTCCCGCTTCACTCATCCATTGCATTCGACTTGACTGTTACAGCTCTCTGGGTCCCGCTGATTGCAGGCGGGAGTGTCGAACTTCTTCCAGAAGAGATCGGAGGGTTGAACCTCCTGTCGGCGCTTCGGCGAAAAAAAGGTCGAAGCCTGGTGAAAATCACGCCGGCTCATCTCGCTTTGTTGGCGGAACAGCTTGAGCCTTTCGAGGCAGCCGAACTGACCAACCTGTTCGTGATTGGCGGTGAAAATCTCGCGGCCGAAAGTCTGCTGCGATGGCGAACGGACGCCCCCGAAACACGCCTCATTAATGAGTATGGACCAACGGAGACCGTCGTCGGCTGTTGTGTTTACGAGGTCCGACCTGACGACCCCCGTAATGGCTCCGTTCCTATTGGGCGACCGATTGCGAATACGAAACTGTACGTTTTGGACAGTCAGATGAATCCTGTCCTTCCCGGAGAGAAGGGGGTGCTCTACATCGGCGGAGCAGGCGTCGCTCGAGGATACTGGAATCGCCCAGAGCTTACGAAACAGAAATTTGTGCCAGACCCGTTCTCCGACGACATTGAGGCTCGACTCTACAATTCGGGAGATCTCGCACGTTACCGAACTGACGGAACGCTGGAATATCTCGGACGAATCGACAGCCAGGTGAAGATTCGTGGTTTCCGCATCGAACTCGGAGAAATTGAAGCGAAACTGGCGGAAAACCCGGCTGTTCAGGCGAGCGCTGTGATCGTGCGTGAAGCATCGGCTGGAAATAAACAAATTGTTGGATACATCGTGCTTCGCCAGGACCACAAGGTTACTTCCCATGACCTGCTCGTCGAACTCAGGAAAGACCTACCGGAATACATGCTTCCATCGCGTCTGGTATTCCTTGAAGCGATGCCCCTGACCCCTAATGGGAAAGTTGATAAATCAGCATTGCCTCCACCAGGAATGGCAACACCCGACTGCGAGGATAGTTTTGTATCTCCCCGGACTCCCATGGAAGAAATGCTGACCAGAGTCTGGAGCAGCGCCCTGGGTGTCGATCGAGTTGGTGTTCGGGACAATTTCTTCGAGATGGGCGGGGATTCATTGCTGGCAATCAGGGTCGTCGATGCGATCAAATCATCGTCCGGAATAACCGTCAATGTTGCGGATCTCTTTC
>JBAXBD010000730.1:0-3392 GCA_037142165.1 Schlesneria sp.
GTCATGACCTCGTCGGCTCCAACCTACGCTGCTCCAGTGCAGAACGCTCCAGCTCCACCAGCTGAAGCTCCTGCTCCAGCAACTGAAGCTCCAAAGCCAGCCGAAGTCAAGTGATTGGTTGATTTGGCGATTTGCTTGAATTTTAAAGGGTTCGTACTGATTTTCAGTGCGAGCCCTTTTTGTTTACTCAAGCCCGGGCATATAAACGACGTTGATTGAACTCCTGGTCAACGGCGCAAGTGTTGTTGCCTGAACACGATGAAGATGGGGGATTAATGCTTGAATTTGTTCAAACGGCAGAAGAAGCGGCAAGGCGAGCCGGACAGATCCTGCGCGCCTGGTCCTCAAAATTTACAGTCCGGGAAAAAAGTCGATCAAATCTCGTGACGGAGGCGGATGAAGCTTCTCAGGCTGCGATTTTTGAATTTATTCACGGCCGATATCCGAGCCACGGTTTTTGCGGTGAAGAAGGTCTTTCGATCAACGAAACCGATTCGCCCTATCGCTGGGTCATTGATCCGCTCGATGGAACAACCAACTACGTTCATGCTTTTCCATACTATTGTGTCTCGATTGGACTGGAATGTCGTGGCGAGATGATTGTCGGTGCCGTTTTTGATCCGGTTCACGACGAGATGTTTCTGGCGGTGAGGGGCCAGGGAGCGAGCTTGAATCGGCGTCCATTAAAATGTTCTGGTATCAACGAACTTTCACAATCGCTCGTGATTGCCAGCCTCCCCGTGGCGACAAGCGCACACGAAAAAGCCGTTAGCCGGTTTCTCAATGTGCTTCCCGTTGCTCAATCCGTCCAAAGAACTGGTTCAGCGGCATTGAATCTGGCAAATGTCGCAGCGGGACGGGTAGAAGGATTCTGGTCGACCAGCCTCAAACCGTGGGACATGGCTGCCGGAATCTTGCTGGTCGAAGAAGCGGGTGGCCGAATTTCGAAAATTGACGGATCGCCATTTCGCCTTGAAGAACCCGATCTGCTGGCAACCAATGGCTCCGACATCCACGAGCACTTGCTTGCGCTGCTCGTGTGAGTACGGGCAGCGGAAGGAACGATTTTTAAAGAATCCCTTCACCCCACTCTTCTTCCTTCTCCTCCACTTTCTTCTCTTCCGGTTTGGTGGGTTCATCGCTCGCCACCGCAGGAGTCGAAGTGGATTTCATCGGAGTCGGCGAGGACTCAATTTCAGTCATTTCTACGACAAGTTCGGTTTCTTGAGAGATCGCAGACTTAATGATTGTTGCTTCAGGGCGTGCCGGAGCCGGCGCGTTCGGCTCGATGCCAAAGTCAATCGGATGTCGTTCAACATCACTGGGCCGCTGCAGCGGGCGGGGAACCATCGTTCGCTCGGCTGAGATCTGCATCCAGGCCTGTTCCTGACAGCCACAAAACAACGTGGTGATCTCTCCAGACACCTTACGCTCGCGTCCACAGGCGGGACAGCGCCAGGTTCGACGAACATCACCCGACAATTTATATCCCGGTCCGCGCATCCGACTCCCTTTCCGTCTTTTTTAACAGTTTATCATCGTAGTTCACTCGCCCTGCGCTTCAATTGCAACCACACGTCAGGAAAATTTCTCGATCCTGACCGAAACAGCGATTTCATCCGACCCTTTCTGTATTTAAAAAACCAACAGAATGTTCGTTTGCCCCGATGGCTACCCGTTGTACGAACCTGCACTTAGAATCGAGTGTCTTCACCGCTAACCAACTTTCCTCGCATGGGTTTGGAATGACTGATCGACGTATTCTCGTAACATCCGCACTGCCGTATGCCAACGGTCACATTCACCTGGGGCATCTGGTCGAATACGTTCAGACCGACATCTGGGTCCGGTTTCAGAAGTTACGTGGAAATCGCTGCATTTATATCTGTGCGGACGACACGCACGGTACAGCGATCATGATTCGTGCTCGCCAGGAGGGACGAAGCGAAGAATCGCTGATCGCAGATATGCGAGAATCGCATCTGCGTGATTTCAATGGATTTGACATCGCGTTCGACAACTACGGAAGCACACACAGCGAACAGACGCGGAAAGTCTGCCACGAGGTCTGGGCGGCACTGCGAAAAGCCGGACTGATTGTTGAGCATGATGTCACTCAGCTTTACGATCCGGTCGCACAAACGTTTCTCGCGGACCGATTTGTAAAAGGAACCTGTCCGAAACCAGATTGCCACGCACCCGATCAGTACGGAGACAACTGCGAAAAATGCGGGTCGACGTATAGTCCTGCCGACCTCATTAATCCGGTCAGCACTCTTTCGGGCGCAACCCCGGAACTGAGGACAGCAACGCATCTCTTCGTGGAAATTGAAAAACTGCACGACTGGTTGACGGAGTGGACCCAGTCGGGCGGACATCTTCAGGATGAGATTGCCAATTACTTGAAAGGTCACTTTCTTGTCGATCCGTTACGGAACTGGGACGTCTCTAGACCCGCTCCCTATTTCGGGTTTGAAATTCCAGACAGTCCAGGGAACTATTGGTACGTCTGGTTCGACGCCCCGATTGGCTACATCGGATCGACGGCGGAATGGTGCGAAAGAAATCACGAAAAGCTCGATGACTGGTGGAAGAGTCCCAATACCGAGATTCATCATTTCATCGGAAAGGACATCACCTATTTCCACACACTGTTCTGGCCTGCCATGCTGAAAACAGCGGGACTTAGCCTGCCTGAGAAAGTCCACATTCACGGGTTTCTCACCGTGAATGGCGAAAAGATGTCAAAATCACGGGGAACCTTCATTCAAGCTTCGACATATCTCGGATGTCACCTCGATCCATCGTACTTGCGGTATTACTATGCGTCGAAGCTTGGCACCCGGCTGGACGATCTCGATCTGAACCTTGAAGAATTCGTCAACAAAATCAATTCGGATCTGGTTGGCAAAGTGGTGAACCTTGCCAGTCGCACGGCACGCTTCGTCGAGGAAGCCGGTTTATCGAATGTCTATCCAGACGACGGCGGCCTGTTTGCGGAGGCTGCGGCTCAGTCGGAATCAATCGCCACCGCTTATGAAGCTTGTGACTTCAACGGCGCGATGCGAATCATTATGAGTCTTGCCGACAAGGCAAACCAATACGTGGAACAAACCGCTCCGTGGACACTTCGGAAAGACCCCTCCAAAGCGTCCGAACTGCAAAACGTTTGTACGGTGACATTGAATCTGTTTCGGCAGATTATCGTCTACCTTTCGCCAGTATTGCCGAAACTCGCTTTACAAGTGGGCGAGTTATTTCAAAAGCCAATTACTGATTGGAATGAATCCCAAACGCCGCTCGTGGGAACGCGCGTTTCCAAGTTCGAACACCTCATGAAGCGAGTTGAACTCGCACAGGTCCAAGCCATGATTGAAGCAGGTCAACAATCC
>JBAXBD010000731.1:0-3379 GCA_037142165.1 Schlesneria sp.
CAATAATCCGCTCTTGCACACCCTGAACTTTTTCACCGGCTCGCCCAAGCTCTAAACGTCGCTCGGAATCAGCCATCAGTCGAGCCAACTCGCCCAGTGACTTTTCCTGCAAACCCTTCAAATCAGCCTGCATCAAAGTCGCTGTCGCCGAATACCTGACCGGGACTTTCTCGGTATGCGTCAGCAGTTGGTCAATGGCATCCAGGGCGGGTTTCAATTCCAGCATCCCCTGAGCCGCCACAGCCTGAAAGAAGAAGAGGGACGAAGGATCAACAACCTGACGAGCATCAATACTCTTCAAAATTTCCCACGCTTCATCGAACATCCGTCGCTCGACCAGATATCGACCATAAAACAGACTGATATTGGCCAGAAAAAACGGGCTGCGAGCTTGTTGCTTCAGGAAGTCTGCATTTGGCGCTGGAAGACTCGAAGACACAGAATTGCATTCATTATGCAACTTCATGACATCTGGATCAGCGATCGCAAACGACTGGACAACAAGTTCCAGAATACGATCCGGTGCAACGGGCTCAACTAACCCCATCCAGGCGTCAGTGATTTGGTCCCGTTGCGCTTCAGCGAGGTTTTGCTCTCCTAACCAGGCAAGAACTCGACCTCGAACCTCGTCAGATTTCGGCGGAGCGTACATTTCCACGGCGGCGTGAGACGTTCGGGTATTCAGAGCCAGCAAGCTGATTCCACATGCGATCGCTATCAGGCACGAACCAAGTCTGTTCATAAAATGCCTCAATCACATCCGCAAGTGAACTCGCGAACGTGGCAAAACCATTGAACGGTAAACCAATCACGAATTATAGTCGGATTTTGAAGGGCAAGGGAATAGGTTACGAGAATCTCTTGCGAAAAACGAAAGGAAAAAACACAGATCCGTTACGAACAAAGAACGATCTGAAAACGGAATCTCACTGTCTTGCTTTCAATCAACAGAGGGTATCGGCCTTCTGGTTTCCCGTTTTGCTCATCGACTGAAATTGACGTTCACGAATGAATTATTCACAACATATTCATAAAAAAATTTTCACGTCGCTGTTGGTACAAAAATTGTTGGCCGGAAACGCACGAAGCTCACTTCTGCTGTTAATTCATGAAGTGTCGAGTTTCTGCGAGAAAATTACGGAAACAACCTTGATACGATTCTCGTGAAGAGCGACCCATTCGGTGTCCGCGAACGATCTGAACAGCTTGCGAAGCGATCTTCTGCACCTTAAAATTCCCCGCCGGGTTTTGACGATTAGCTCATCGATTCCAAGTCCATCAATTTGACGAAATCAATCGGGAGACGACCTTGACTCGTATTATCCAAGGGATCAATTTTTTCCGAGATAACATTTTCGGTGCGAAAAAGAGCCTTTTCGAGCAATTGCGTGAGGGCCAGCGTCCGTTGGCGTTGTTCATCACCTGTGCCGATTCGCGGATTGACCCAAATCTGCTGACCCAGACGCAACCGGGCGAATTATTCGTCCATCGCAATGCGGGAAACCTGATCCCGCCGTTTGGCGCACCGCCCAACGGCGAGGCAGCCGGGATCGAATACGCCGTACAGCATCTGGCCGTTCGCGACATTATCATTTGTGGTCATTCGCAATGCGGAGCCATGCATGGAGTCATGAATCTTTCGGCACTTGGTTCGATGACTTCAGTTGCTGATTGGCTGCAATTCGCTTCCCCCTGCGTCGATCGTGCTCGCTCGCGGATTCCCGGTTCCGAGGGATCGGAATTGTTTCAGGCTGTGATTGAGCAGAACGTTCTGGTGCAGATGGAGCACTTGAAGACATATCCGTTTGTTCAACAAGCGGCTTCCGACGGTCGATTGCGGCTTCACGCTTGGGTTTATCATTTTGAGCGCGGAGAAATTATGGCCTACGATTCCAGCGAAGACCGGTTCGTCTCGCTCCCCGAAGCGACGCGACATAAGTTGCTGGTTCCGCTCGACCTTCCCGAGGCGATCCCCGATCAGGCCAGCTCTTGACGTTATCGGGACTCGCGAAACTCTTGGGGCCTGCGACGTTCGTCTGGGATCGCTCTGAGAAGAGAAATCATCAATCGTTCAGAGGCTACCGGAGTAAGGTCTGATGTCCGAAAAAATGCAAGACAACGTCGACGCAGCGATGGGAGACTGTTTGAAGCGTAAAGACATTCTGTCACTTGTCGGCGGGAAAATGTCTGCCGACAAAGTCGGACGCATGATCAACCATATCAGTGTCTGTCGGGAGTGCTGCGACGTCGCGCAAGCAGCAGGACTTGATGCCCCGCTTGTCGCGTTATTGAAGAGGCAAGCGGAACAACAGGTCGTCTCAGGGGACACCTCCACTTCCGAACCCCCGGGCGACCCGACGTCAGAACACGCGTCAGTTCCACACGAAGCCTCGTCGAATCTGAACAAGACGACACTCCCGCCAACGGCTGGCAAGTATCCCTTTTTATCGCCTCCTGAATTGCCCGATGAACTCGGGCGAATTGGGCATTATCGAATCTTGAAAGTGCTTGGCGAAGGGGGGATGGGTATTGTATTTGAGGCGGACGATCTTCAACTTCATCGTCGGGTGGCGATCAAAATCCTGCGGATCAGCGGACTGGACGACACCATGCAGCAGCGATTCGTGCAGGAAGCCCGTCTCCTCGCATCTTTGCACAGCAAACGCATCGTGACCATTTTTCAAATCGGCGACCACCGGGGTTTTCCTTATCTGGTGATGGAATTATTGCTGGGGGAAACACTCGAAGCTTACCTCAAGCGCAAAGGAACATTGGCGATCAGCGAAGCGCTTCAGATCGCCCGGGAAGTGGCGGAAGGCCTGGCCGTTTCGCACGAAAAGTCGCTCGTGCATCGCGACATCAAGCCTGCGAATATCTGGCTGGAACAGAGGGCCGAAGGGAGGTCATATCACCATGTCAAGTTGCTTGATTTTGGTATCGCCCGCTCGCTCAATACAGAATCAAACCTGACGGTAGAGGGGCGCATTATCGGGACCCCCAATTACATGTGTCCCGAACAGGCGTGCGGCCAACCACTTGACGGGCGGTCCGACCTCTTTTCGCTTGGTTGCGTGATCTATGCAATGCTGGTCGGACAATCTCCATTCGATCGTCACAATACAATGCTTTCGATTCGCGCCGTCGCAGACGCCGAGTTGCCGCCGATGCGTGAAAACCTGCCACATGTCCCGAAGCCAGTGATCGACTTCATTTCGCGTCTGCTCAGTAAAAATCCGGCAAATCGACCCGTCACTGCACGGCAAGTGGTCGAGGAAATCCGAACTCTTGAAGCATGGGGACCGGTTTCCGTGGCGACTTCCGAGGGCGTCCCGACAATCGTTCGAGAAGCGGCCACAGCAACCCGGCGACACCCGATGGG
>JBAXBD010000732.1:0-3367 GCA_037142165.1 Schlesneria sp.
GGTGAACGAACGAATTACGTTCAGGATATTCGGACGATCGAACTTGCTGTCATTGACAATACGGATTCGAAAGAAGATCACGTTGTTGCGATTCCCAAAACGATTTTGCTAAGTGGTCAGCAGATCGATCATCCGGATCTTCCCTTTAAGATCAAGGTTTCTGGCTATCTGAAGAACGCGGAAATTCGAGCGGCTTCGTCAAAAGAAAAAAATCCGGCAACCGCAGGAAATGGCCTTTCATGGATGGCTGATGAAAAGCCACCTGGTGCGGGTACAGATAACGACAGTCGCGTCGACACACCCGCCGCTTATGTCACGCTCGAATCCAAGGTCGACAGCAAGCCGATCGGAACGTATCTGGTCAGTTGGATGCTCTCAATGAGTGACGAGCTCGATTCGATTTCTTACGAAGGCAAGACTTATCAAATCGCACTCAGGCCGAAACGCTATTATAAGCCTTACGTTTTCGAATTGATTGATGTCAAGAAGGAAGATTATCTCGGTACGAGCACGCCGCGAAATTATGCGTCGAAGGTCCATATTCGGGATACGGCGCGTAATGTCGACGAAGACAAAACGATCTGGATGAACAATCCGCTCAGGTTTGCTGACGAAACGTTCTATCAAAGCGGCTATTACCGCGACCCGCGTACCGGTTCTGAGCACGCTACGCTTTCCGTCGTCGCCAATTCCGGCTGGATGATGCCGTATGTGGGTTGCGCGCTTGTCGGAATCGGAATGTTGACTCATTTTTTAATCATACTTCTTCAATTCCTGACGAAAGGTGACGTCCCCAATATTTCTGCCGAAGAATCTGAACGGGCCGCAAAGCTTGCTGCAAAGTTGGGTATCAAGCCGAAACAATCCGTAGAGCCGGTATCGAAAATTTCTCCGAATGAAATCGCCTCTGGATGGGCGGCGGCTGCGTTTGCCTTTGTGATTGCCGGTTTTGCCGCTGCCTACATCAGCAGTGTTGCGATTCCGCCAAAAGCAAAAATCTCGTCGATGGACCTCTACCGCTTTGGTCAGATTCCGGTCGTTTCTGAGGGCCGGACCAAGCCGCTTGATACGGCGGCCGCTGCGGCCTTGTTAACGATTTCCGGACGAACCCAGATTACCGTTGGTGATGAAGGTTCAAAACGGAAGATCCCTGCGATTCAGTGGTTGCTGGAAGTCATCTCCGAAACGAAGGTCTCAGAAGAACGAGAAATCTTCCGGGTCGAGAATCTGGAATTGCAGGAAACGATCGGCGTCAAAAAGCGTGAGGGAATGCGTTATTCGAGAGCTGAAATTCGGGCACAGCAGGAAGAGTTTGAAAAGCAGGTCAAGCTCGCCCGTGTTCAAGCCCAAAAGGATCGAAAGCAACTGAGTGTCTACCAGAAAAAGGTGCTGGAGCTCAGTGATAAAATTTCGACGTTCGATAACCTCGCTTTCGCCTTCGGTCTACAACACCGGATTCGAGGTGAGACGCAACAGGAAGTGTTGCGATCGTTTCAAATGGTCAGCCAATTTGCGGAAGCGATGGAAGAACAGGGTCAACCTGTCTTCGCAGTCTGGCCGAGCAATGATGAAGAGAAATGGCACATTCTTTCCCGTGCCTGGTTAATCGACCTGCCGAATCGCATGCGAAAAAATGGTGATGAAAGCAAAGCGGTGGCGATTTGGGAAAAATTGTTGACGGCCTTTTCCGATGACGAAGCGACGAAATTTAATAGCGCCGTTGACGGCCTCTTAAAACTGGTTGACGATCAGCATCCCAAAGACGTCAAACCCTCGGTGATCCGTCTGGAATCATATTTCAACTATGTGCGACCGTTTACCCACGCAAGCGTATTGTACCTGATTGCTTTCATTCTCGGTGCCTGTGGCTGGCTCGTCTGGCCGCGCGGATTTAATCGAGCGGCATTCTATCTGTTGCTTGTGACGCTCGTGCTGCACTCGGCAGCACTTTTGGCTCGTCTGATCATTTCCGGACGGCCGCCTGTCACCAGTTTGTATTCGTCGGCGGTGTTCATCGGCTGGGGTTGTGTCCTGTTCGGGCTGATGTTCGAAGTGATTTACCGGATCGGGATCGGCAATATCGTCGCCGCGGCCGCAGGATATGCCACGCTGCAAATTGCTGACGGTCTGGCGAATGACGGCGATACGTTCACCGTTCTTCAAGCCGTTCTCGATACCCAATTCTGGCTTGCCACTCATGTGACGTGTATCACATTGGGATACGCGACAACTTACCTCGCAGGGTTATTCGGCGTTGCGTACATCATACGTGGCGTCTGTACCCCGTCATTGTCCGCCAGCGACGGGCGCGATATCTACCGCATGATTTATGGAACGCTTTGTTTTTCGATCTTCTTCAGTTTCGTCGGAACGGTCCTGGGTGGACTTTGGGCCGACGATTCCTGGGGTCGATTCTGGGGCTGGGATCCAAAAGAAAATGCGGCGCTGATCATCGTCCTCTGGAACGCACTCGCGCTTCATGCCCGCTGGGGTGGCATGGTCAAAGAACGAGGACTGGCCGTGCTGGCAGTCGGCGGCAATATCTTTGTGAGCTGGTCATGGTGGGGCGTCAATGCGTTGGGAGCAGGCTTACATTCATACGGTTTCAAGCAGGGAACGCTTCGAAACCTCGGTCTGTTTATCCTCGTCAATCTTGTGATTATCGGTATCGGGATGCTCCCGAGGCGCATGTGGTGGAGTCTGCGAAAGCAGGACGTCGCCGTGTCGGCGTAGCCGATTCGTGCGCGTCGGACGACGGGATGAGAATCGAAAGAGCGTTCGCGCGTTGATGGGGAGTCAATGTCTTGTGCTGCGGCTTGTACGTCACCGTGCAAGCAATGTTCTTCGATTGTGGGGTTACGGAAGAGGGGGTCGGGCGTTCAAATTTCAAAATTGGCCGACGAAACGTCTTTCATTTACGCAAGGACTTGTTCGGCCAATTTTGAAATTTGAACACCCGACCCCAGAGCGAAACGCTATCGTTTTTTCTCCGGCTGTGGGGCGTTGGCTTCGCGAAGTTTCCCGCTGGCCGCGTCAGCAGCTTTTTTCGCATTCCATCGCTGCAACTTTGTTGGTTTCGCTTGTACTTGCGGCGTCGTCAAGGGGCGACGAGTGATTTCCTGCCAGTGCCGAATATCGATCTCATACGGACCGTGCGGCTGACCGTAGTCTCCGTAGTCGGCAAGGTATTTTTCGAGTCGGCGAATCTTCTGGGTTGGTTCAAGTTCACCGGGATGATCGCTGCCGGGTGTTCGTCCCCACACGATTCGCGAACCACCGATGCCAGTTAATTCGAGCAGGATCTCCTTCGGGTCGGTCGACGGTTCGGCAAGTTGCGGAACGACGATGGCTTCCAGTTTCAATGATC
>JBAXBD010000733.1:0-3366 GCA_037142165.1 Schlesneria sp.
GTCCTGGCGACTCAGAACCCGGTCGACCTCGACTACAAAGGTTTGTCGAACGCCGGAACCTGGTTCCTTGGCCGACTGCAGACCGAACGTGACAAAGCTCGTGTGCTGGAAGGGCTAGAAGGAGCTTCTGCCGCGGCAGGTGCTCAATTTGATCGCGGAAAAATGGAAAAAATCCTGGCCGGACTTGGGAATCGCGTTTTCCTGATGAACAACGTCCATGATGATCATCCGGTCGTGTTCCAAAGCCGATGGGCGCTTTCGTTCCTGCGAGGCCCGATCGATCGCGACCAGATCGCCTCGCTGATGGCAGAAAAGAAAAATGCGATGCCTGCATCCGAGGGCCCCGCGATTGCCATGCTGGGGAAAAACTCAGCGGGTGGTTCGCATCCGGTTCTCCCTCCAGGGATCAACGAGACATTTGTCGTCCGACAGACAAGCTTGCTGGGGGATGCCAAACTGTTGTACCGACCGGGACTGTTGGCATCAGTTCGAGTCCGCTTTGCACAGGCCGCAGCCGGAATCGATACTCAGCAGGACATGACCGTCTTTTTGCCGGCGGTCGACAAAGTTTCTCCGTCGATGTTCGACGACGCGACGATTGAAATCGAAGAAGAACCCGAACAGCAGGAACATCCCGATAACGAGGGGGGCTTCGCGACTCTTCCGGTTGATCTCAATCGCGCGAAAACATTTACGGATCTTCAATCAGCACTGAAAGACTATATCTACAAGAATCAAAAACTATCGTTGTGGAAGTTCGCCGAACTGAAGGAAACCTCCCAGCCGGGAGAAACGGAAGGGGATTTCCGCGCGAGAATTGCACATCGAATGAAAGAGGAACGAGATCTCGCCGTTGAAAAACTTCGCAGCAAATACGCACCGAAAATGACGACCGTTCAAGAGCAGTTGCGAAAGGCGATGCAGAAGGTAGAAAAGGAAAAACTGGAGGTAAAAAACCAGTCAATGCAAGCGGGCGTGACGGTTGTCACCTCAATTCTTGGTGCCGTATTCGGTCGGAAGCTGACGTCGGCAGCAAACATGGGCAAGATCGCCACGGGAGCTCGTACTGCCGGGCGTTTAGGCGCCCAAAAACAGGACGTCGCACTGGCCGAAGAATCGGTCGAAGCGATTACCGCTCGCATGGAAAAACTGGATCAGCAGTTCCAGGACGAAGCGACGGCGCTGCTCGAAGGGGCTGCCGCCGAAAACTTGAAGTTGGATGAAACGAATATTTCACCCAAGAAAACAGACATCACAATCAATAATTTCGTATTGTGCTGGACGCCGTGGATCGTCAACGAAAAGGGCGATGCCGAACAGGCATGGTGAATTGTGTTCTGGGGTCGGGTGTTCAAATTTCATAATTGGACGGATGGTCGATTTTGTCGATGGAGTTCGCTTGATCGGCCAATTTTGAAATTTGAACGCCCGACCCCATCCGGTAAACGCATCGGCGCGGCAGGCGCCTCGCTCTCTCATCAAGTCCGTTAATCAACAAGGCAATGAAAATGCGAACAATTCTTCAGTGGTCGCTGGCTTTACTGATCATCTCTGCTGTGACAACGCATGATGCGATGCGTCTTCATGCAGACGATTGGCCACAGTGGATGGGACCGCAGCGTGACGGTGTATGGCGAGAAACGGGTATTGCAAAATCATTTCCTGCCGAAGGACCAAAAGTTCGCTGGCGAACAAAAGTCGGGGGCGGTTACGCAGGCCCCGCTGTCGTTAAGGGCCGTGTCTACGTCACCGACAAGCAGCTCCCTTCGGGGGAAAGTGATCCCAGCAATCCATTTGCTCGGGATCGCCGACAGGCCACCGAACGAGTGCTCTGTCTCGATGACAAAGACGGTTCAATTGTATGGAAGCACGAATACGATTGTCCCTACACCGTCAGCTATCCGGCGGGACCGCGAACCACCCCGGTCGTTAAGGACGGTCGAGTCTATACGCTCGGATCAGAAGGCCATCTGTTCTGTCTCGAAGCCGATTCAGGCAAAGTTGTCTGGTCCAAGTCGTTTCAGAAAGACTATGAACGCGAACAATCACCCGTCTGGGGATATTCGTCGAATCCACTTCTCGATGGTGACCGACTGATCTGCTTCGTCGGCGGAAAAGGTAAGGCGGTCGTTGCATTCCACAAGGACACAGGCAAAGAGATCTGGCGAGCACTCGATTCACAAGGCGAACATGCCTCCGGATACAGTTCACCGATCATCATCGAAGCGGGCGGGCAACGTCAGTTGATCACATGGCTTCCAACGGCAATCTGTTCACTCAATCCGGAGACGGGTCAATTACTTTGGGAACGCCCCTTCACATCGCAAAGTGGGCTCTCTGTTGCCACGCCCCGATTGAAAGACGACGTACTTTTTATCAGCGCGTTCTACAACGGTGCGCTGCTGTTAAAACTGGATGGAACCAAACCGGCTGTCACAGAAGTCTGGCGACGGCACGGACAGAATGAAAAAATCACCGATTCGCTGCACTGCCTGATCAGCACCCCGGTGATTGAGGGAGATCACATCTACGGAGTTTGCAGCTATGGCGAACTGCGATGCCTCGACCTCAAAACCGGCGACCGATTGTGGGCGACGTTCGAAGCAACCAGCGGCGAATCGGCACGGTGGGGAACCGCGTTTCTGGTGAAACACGAAGACCGCCATTTCCTGTTCAGCGAAAAAGGTGATCTGATCATCGCCAAACTGACTCCTGAGAAATATCAGGAACTTGGCCGCGCCCATCTGCTCGAACCAACCGGCCCCTCCCAGCGCCGCGAAGTTGTCTGGACCCACCCTGCCTTCGCCAATCGCAACGTTTACGCGAGAAACGATCGCGAAATCGTTTCCGTCTCGCTCGCCGAGAAAGAATTAGGGAACTAACGCCGGTACGAACAATCGCGATAATCCCCGGACGAGACGACCTCGTCGGGGGACACCCATTTTGTTCCACGTCGTCGCGTGTTAACGATTGGAAAAATACTTTTCTCATCGAGTTGGTACTCACCAAATCGACTTCAATCTGCACGCCAATGACAGCAGCGAGTCCACTGGGTACAGTAAACGCTGTAACTGTCCCCGCTGCGACCCGTTTTATTGACTGACCGACGTCACATGAAATATTCCCGCGTTTACATTGATGCCATTGGATACGAACTGGCTCCCGTCATCGTGACTTCGGCAGAGATTGAACAACGTCTCGAACCGCTTTATGAAAAGCTGAAAATCCCTGCGGGACAGCTCGAAGCCTGGACCGGCATCAGCGAGCGACGCTGGTGGCATGCCGGGCATCGGCTGAGCGACGGTGCGACCGAAGCGGCCCGGCGAGCTTTAGAGCACTCTAATGTCGCCGCACGAGATATCGGCG
>JBAXBD010000734.1:0-3360 GCA_037142165.1 Schlesneria sp.
GTTGCGCAAAATCTCCATAGTTGCGCAAATGCTGTCATCGTTGATCAGCCTTGCGGCTGAAATCGGCGGCTGGAAGCCGCCGCTACGGTCGCGGCCATTGTCGCGCATCAGTGTTGCGCAAGTCTTTAGACACCTGAAATACCGAAAAACCTCTGCTTTCCGCCATCGTTGCGCAAGTTTGAATTCAATCAGCATTGGCGAGAGATAACCCTCGCTATTGGCACTTATCAGCCCATTGAAGAGTTGACGTACTGCTATCGTGTGCTTTGAGAATCCGTTCCGGGTCCATCGTTGCGCAAAATCTCCATAGTTGCGCAAATGCTGTCATCGTTGATCAGCCTTGCGTCTGAAATCGGCGGCTGGAAGCCGCCGCTACGGTCGCGGCCATCGTCGCGCATCAGTGTTGCGCAAACTTTCAGACACCTGAAATACCGAAAAATCTCTGCTTTCCGCCATCGTTGCGCAAGTTTGAATTCAATCAGCACTGGCAAGCGATGACGTACGCGAGTGGCACAAATCAGCACATTTAAGCGATAACGGACGACTACCGCTTACGTTGAGAATCCCTTCCGGCTCCAGAGTTGCGCAAAATCTCCATAGTTGCGCAAGCTGTTCAGCTCCCTTGCCTCATTTGTTTTTGACGAGATGATTCGTTCCGTCAAATGAAATGACGGCGGGCTTGTCGTCAATCACCGATTCGAGATGGACCGGTCGCGCCCACAACTTATGCAGGTTTCTTAATGTGTCCTGCGCGTAGTCTTGTTTCAGTTCCACACCCTGGAACCGATGTTGCAGGTAAAGTTCCCCCCGGTTGCGATGATTCGCATCGACAACGTAGATGAACGGCCGACTGTGATTCGTCAGGCTGTTCAGCAGTTGGGCTTTGACTTCCTGAAATTGCCGGGACGCGATTTCATAATTCTCACTGCTGTCGTTGAATGCGAATGAGAACATCTTGTGCTTCTTGCAGAATTCCGGGGTCAGGAATGTGTCGATGAACGTAATGTCATTGTGAATCCGCCTGACTTCAAAAATCTTTTTTCGCCCCAGTCCGAGCTGCTTGTCCCACCTCTGCTTTTCTTCCCAGTTGTCGCAATCTTCGTATTCGGCACCAAACTGGCCGCGATTCCAACGCTCTTCGATGTCGCGATAAAGTTCGATCCCGATTTTATACGGATTGATTCGCTGAGGACTCATCGCCACCGTACCGCTGTGGTGGTCGGCATAGTCGATCACTTCGGCATCCGTCAGGCCGTGTTTCGTCATCAGGGTGGTGTGCCAGTAGCTGGCCCAGCCCTCATTCATAATTTTCGTCTGTCCCTGGGGAGCGAAGTAATAGGCCTCATCACGGATAATGGCGAGAATGTCATGCTGCCAGTCCCTTAACGGAGCATGTTCCAACAGAAACAGCAGTACATCTCGTTGCGGTTCGTCCGGGAATGAACGCTTTTTTTCCCGGTCCTCTTCCTGCTGATGCTTTTCGCGAGCCGCCTTTTCCAGGACCTCCGGAGGATTAATGAACGAATCCATATAACCTTTTGAAGGGAGTCTTCCAGACTGCATATATTCAAAATCATCTTCGCGAAGTAACGCCGCATGCGGAAGGGGCATCACATCAGGTGCCCGCTTGATGTGCATCGAGTGCATATCGATTAAGTCTTCCAGCGACAGGCAGGCGTCAATGAATTCTTCGACTTTCTCAAAGCCGTATCGGTCTATGTATTGGCTGACGCGAGTGGCGTGATTGGCCATCTGATCCAGCATCTTGCGATTTGTCTGACCAAACCAGGCATTGTTTTTGAAAAAATCACAGTGCCCGTAGACGTGAGCGATCACCAGTTTCTGATCGACCATCTCGTTAGTGTTTAACAGGTAGGCATAACAGGGGTCGTTGTTGATGACCATTTCGTAGATGCGCTGCAGGCCATACATGTGTGTCTTGAGCAGTTGGTCGTATTCGGCCCCGAAGCGCCAGTGGGGATACCGAACTGGAAAGCCGCCGTACGCGGCAAACATGCACAATTCTTCGAGATCCAGCACCTCGAAAATGGTTTCGAAGAAATCGAGACCGTAACTTTTTGCGAGTGCCTCCATCTGGAGCTGAATGTCGCGAAGTTGAGGCGGCAGTGTTCGGGCGGTCGAAATGGCCATGGGCTTCCCTGCAACAGTGACAAATCATCGTCAATTGGAAAGTGGACACGTACTCAGACCAGATTCCGCTTTCCAAGCTTGAGGTATGAGACCAGGAACAACACGTAAAAAATCGCATCCGCGATGGCACAGATTCTAAACAGCGACGGCACGATGGATATCACACAATAATATCCGACCAATCCACAATAACTGAGTTTCAAAAGCAGTCCATATCGAATCAAGTTACGCTGGCTGACAGGATCATAGGCCACTGCAGCAAACATCAGGCCGAAAATCATCAGCATCAGGGCTGCGAATTGAATCGATCCCCAGTGATTTGGAGCGGGAATTCCTGCCCATTCAAAAATGGCGGGACCGGCTACCAGTAGACCAAGACCGAAAAGAATGTCAGTGATTGCCGCGACGACGAAGATCAATCGAATCTGGAAGAGCGACATGGAAATCCGTTCCGAGTCTGTGGTATGTCAATTGGTTTCTTTGAGTCCAAATCCTTCAGAGGGTCGTGCCTCACCAACCGGTCAGAAACTCAGGCTCGTTGTAATCTAGCAGGGAATTCGGTTTCTGCCGAGCCAAATCATGACGTCGACACATGAACTCTCACATTGATTCCGCTCTTGTTACAGAGAAGCTATACTTCACTGGACTGAAGGCTCAGACGATTGTGAGATGTTTTCAGTTGGGAAAGCTCGACTGAGTGACAAAAAGAACTCTTGACCGGTGGTGTACGACATGACGGCGACGTCGAAAATCTTGATTGCCGACGACAATCTTCAGAATTGCGAATTGCTCGATGCGTACCTCGCAGATGAAGACTACGAAATCGCAATGGCTCATGATGGACGCGAGACTTTGAAAATGGTTCTGGAATTCCAGCCGGACCTGATCTTACTCGATATCATGATGCCCAAGCTGAGCGGATATGAAGTTTGTAAACAGTTGCGAGCCGATGCAGCGACGCGCGATATCCCGGTTCTCATGGTGACGGCCCTCGCCGAAATGGGGGACATTGAACGTGCCGTTCAGGCGGGAGCAGACGATTTCCTGACAAAACCAGTGAACCGACTGGAACTGACAACACGAGTCAAATCGTTACTTCGCGTCCGACATTTGACCAGTCAACGCGACCGCCTGTTGGCCTATCTCCAGGAAGTCGACGCTGCGGCCGTGAAAACCCTGGAGTTGAAGCCTTAAACGCTGATGCGGCTC
>JBAXBD010000735.1:0-3344 GCA_037142165.1 Schlesneria sp.
TCAAATCCTGCACATCGTCAACGAGAGGACGTTCGGCGAACGCAGCGGAATGTTTGACATCGACATCCGCCCAGATCTGGATCGACGACGCTCGCAGGTTTGCTCGCTCTCTCAGAAGATCATGAGCGATCCCTTGTAACAGTCCTTGATCTGCCACGCGAGCACCGCAAAGGATGTTAACCCGGATGAACGACGCTCCGCAGGCGACGGCGACGGCAAGAGCACTTCGGCCGTCGTTACGGAGAACGTTGATCCCAAGAGGAATGTCAAAACGCCATCGCAAATCGCTGGCCAGCGAAGTCATTGCCGCGATCGTAATCGCCGGAACTCGATCTGGGTAAAACGGTGAATCTCCAAAGTTTTCCAGCATCAGTCCGTCAACGCCACCCTCGACCAGGGCTTCTGCGTCGCGAATAACCGACTGACGAACAGCGACCATATCACCTTCATATTCGGGCGAACCGGGAAGTGGAGGCGCATGTAACATCCCGATCACGGGACATGACAAAGATGACCATTTCGCAAGTAACATCGTCAAAGCTCCTTGAAAAGCGTCTTGCGGACTTTCGGGAACGGACAGATACTTTGCAACTGAGGCCGACCGTATTGTTGCGATTTCAAAACCAAATCATATCTCAAGCGAGGGACCGACATGGCGAAAAAATCCAGTATAACGAAGACGAAAGCCAAACCCGCGACAAAAACAAAAGCGGAATTGACGATCGGCAGCTACCTGATCCAGCGACTTCAGGATTTCGGGCTGACCGATATCTTCGGTATTCCTGGAGATTTCGTACTCCAGTTCTATGGAATGCTTGAAGAGAGCCCCATCAAGGTCATCGGGTGCACTCGCGAAGATTGTGCGGGATACGCTGCCGATGGGTACGCCCGCATCAACGGAATTGGTGCTGTCTGCGTCACCTATTGTGTGGGAGGCCTCAGTCTGTGCAATTCGATCGCGGGGGCATTTGCGGAGAAGTCGCCCGTCGTTGTCATCAGCGGTGCACCGGGTGTCGACGAACGCCGATCCAACCCCCTGCTTCACCATCGCGTGCGAGACTTCAACACTCAGCGTGAGGTCTTCGAAAAGATTACGGTTGAAAGTGCGTCGCTTGAAGACCCTTTAACCGCGTTTCGAGAGATCGATCGCTGCCTGGAAACCGCCGTGCGATTGAAGCGACCAGTCTACCTGGAACTCCCTCGTGACCGCGTGCATGCAAAATGTCCGTATCCGCATGTCCCCAAACCCGAAACGTTCACCAGTGATAAAGACGCCCTGCGTGAGTCACTCGCCGAAGCGAAGCGAACCATCAACGCCTGCAAGAAGCCGGTCATTATTGCGGGTGTCGAAATGCATCGCTTTGGCCTGGAGGACGAAGTGGTGAAGTTCGCCGAAAAGAATTCGATTCCGATGTGTGCGACCCTGCTGGGGAAATCGGTCGTCAGCGAAAAACATCCGCTTTACCTTGGTATTTATGAAGGAGCCATGTGTCGAGACGCCTTGCGTCAATACGTTGAAGAGAGCGATTGCCTGATCATGCTGGGTGCCTTTCTGACCGATATCGACATGGGCATCTTCACTGCCAATCTCGATCCGGCAAAATCGATCTATTCGACAGCCGATCAGACGCGGATTTCGCACCATCACTTCCATGACATTCTGGTTACGGACTTCGTGCACGGCCTCGGAAAACTTGATTTGAAGGTTCCAAAACGACCGATGCTCGCCAAGCCGAAGGGGGCCGATGCCAGGTTCGTTTTGAAGCCTGACGCGAAGATCACCAACGCCAGGCTTTTCGCCAGGATCAATGACCTATTGGACGAAACGATGATCGTTATCGCCGATGTCGGTGACTGCCTGTTTGGGGCCGCTGATCTGACGATCTACCGCAAGACCGAATTCCTCAGCCCGGCGTATTACACATCGATGGGCTTCGCCGTTCCGGCCTCCATCGGCGTTAACGTCGCCGCGCCCGACCGCCGTCCAATCGTACTCGTCGGTGACGGGGCGTTTCAGATGACATGTATGGAGCTTTCGACGGCTGTTCGGCATGGTTTCAACCCAATTGTGATCGTATTGAATAACAAGGGTTATACGACAGAGCGATTCCTTCAGGATGGCCCTTTCAATGATATTCTGAACTGGAACTATCATCGCATGCCCGATCTTCTCGGCGGTGGCTGGGGCTTTGAAGTCCACACGGAAGGTGATCTGGACCAGTCGCTGAACGCCGCGCTCGCCCATAAAGACGCCTTCAGTATTTTGAACGTACACCTCGAACCCGACGATATCAGTCAAGCCCTGAAGCGTCTGGCAGAAGGTCTTGCAAAACGGTTATGACGTAGATCGCGGCCTCGCCTGGGGGTCGGGCGTGCAAATTTCAAAATTGGCGAAACAAACGAGCCCCGTCGATGATTTCGGCCACACGGCCAATTTTGAAATTTGAACACCCGACCCCAGACCATAATTCCCGCCTCTTCGGGGGTGTCAACGAAAGTTGTCGAAGTCTTTGATGAGTGACATTGAGTTCTGATTCATGTTCCAAGGGTCACTTGCTTCGTTTTCAATGTTCTGCTCGGCTGACGCCTCACCCGCCCGTTAAGACAACTTCGAGTACCTCCATGGATCGTCATGTCGTCCCGAGATCTCATCGCCAACAAGCATTCGGACGGACCGCCCGACCGGCTCTGGAAATCAATTCGGGGGATGTGGTGACATTCGAAACCACGGATGAGGCATACGAGCGATTGTGGCGCGGCGAGTCACCGGATGAGATTCCGGATGACGACTACAATATCGTCACCGGACCCGTCGTCGTCCGCAACGCCGAACCCGGTGACGCAATGAGAATCGAAATTGTCGACATTCACATCCGTCGAGTCTGGAGCGTGTGGATTCCAGGGTATGGTCCGCTGGGTGATTTGGCAGACGAACTTCAGGTTCGTCCATTACCGTTTGCCGACGGTCAAATCGCCATCAGTGATCGGCTGAAAGTCCCTCTGTCACCGATGATCGGATGCATCGGACTCGCCCCCGCAGCAGGAACGGCTTCGACACTGGAACCGGCGTATACCTTCGGAGGCAATCTCGATCTTTGTGAACTGTGTGTCGGAGCCACCTTATTGCTTCCCGTGCAAACGTCCGGTGCCTGGTTATCAATCGGCGACTTGCACGCCGCCATGGGGGCCGGTGAACCTGCCCATATCAGCCTTGAAGCGTCAGGCGAGGCAACCGTTCGAGTCACGGTGGAAAAGAATCTTCGACTGTTCGCGCCGCGAATTCTTCTTGAAGACCGAACCCTTTGCCTGTCCGTCTTGGACGAAGATGAGACGATCGAACGGGC
>JBAXBD010000736.1:0-3341 GCA_037142165.1 Schlesneria sp.
CCACTGCTTGACCGTCCTCGGTCAAGCAGTGCTCTTCAAACGGTAGAAGACGAAGACACTGCTTCTCCGAGGACTCCGAAGCAGTGGCACAAGATTTTGAATCAATGATTTCCCTTAGTCGCTCGTAAAGTCGATACTTCATGGCCTCACATCGCATTTTGCCCGGATATCGCCTGAGCCTCAGCTTTGCGTTGACGTATCTGTGTTTGCTCGTTCTGATCCCGCTGATTGCGCTCTTTACGAAGGCGTCGTCGCTGACGCCGCAGCAGTTCATCGCGGCGGCGTGGACAGAGCGAGCTCGTGCTGCGTACTACATCACATTCGGCAGTTCGTTCGCTGCAGCGACGGTCGACACGGTGCTCGGACTGATGATCGCCTGGGTTCTTGTTCGGTACGACTTCCCTTTCAAACGCTTGTTCGACTCGCTGGTTGACCTTCCGTTTGCCTTGCCGACCGCTGTCGCGGGACTTGTCTATTCCAGCTTGTACGTGCCGAACGGTTGGATAGGCCAGTTCCTGGTTCCGTGGGGAATCAAGCTCGCCTACTCACAGTGGGCGATCATCCTGGTGCTGACATTCATCGGACTTCCCTTCGTCGTTCGAACGGTGCAACCCGTGCTGGAAAGCCTTGACGCGGACGTGGAAGAAGCCGCCGCGTGCCTGGGTGCCAGCCGCTGGCAGACGTTTTCGCGAGTGCTGCTCCCTTCTCTATTTCCCGCCTTGACGACGGGGTTCGCTTTGACCTTTGCCCGGGCGATTGGCGAATACGGGTCCGTTGTTTTCGTGTCGACCAATATCCCCGGGGAAACCGAAATTGCTCCGTTTTTGATTATTCAAAAGTTGGAAGCATTCAAGTATGCCGAGGCGACGGCAGTGGCGATCGTGCTATTGATCGCGTCGTTTGCAATGCTGATCGTGATTAACACTTTGGAACGACGGACCCAGGCCGCCAATTCTGCGGCGAATTGAGCAAGACAAACAAGATTATTGAGCGAACCGGAATCGGTTCAAGAGAAGGTCAACCGGAATGCATTCCATCCCCAAACACTTGCCATCGACGACAGTCGTTTCGACGTCGCGCAGTCGATCAGCGCAGGAAGACCCGTGGTGGGTCCGGTGGACTTTGATCAGTTTGTCCGTGCTGGTGCTGATTGTCCTTGTCATTCTGCCCGTCGCGAATGTTTTCTATCACGCCTTTTCGAATGGATTTGTCGCTTACTGGAAGAACCTGACAGGTGATCGCGAGACGCTGCACGCGATTCAAATGACGTTGTTCGTGGCGCCGATCGCCGTTTGTGCGAATGTCATCTTCGGCGTGGCGGCCGCCTGGGCGATCACTCGATTTCGATTTCCCGGTCGGACAATCCTGACGACGATTATCGATTTGCCGTTTGCCATTTCGCCGGTCGTCGCAGGACTGATGTTCGTACTGTTATTTGGCGCGAAGGGATATTTCGGACCCTGGCTGCAACAGCATGATCTGCAGATATTGAATGCATGGCCGGCAATCTTGCTGGCGACAACTTTTGTCACATTGCCGTTTGTTGCGAGAGAACTGATTCCCGTGATGGAAGCGATCGGATCAGAAGAAGAAATCGCGGCGATCAGTTTAGGTGCGAATGGCTGGCAGACGTTCTGGCGAGTAACGATTCCGAATATCAAATGGGGTTTGCTTTACGGCGTGATCCTTTGCAATGCGCGAGCAATGGGTGAGTTTGGCGCGGTCTATGTCGTCTGCGGGCGAATCATCGGCAAAACCGAAACCATGCCGATCCGGGTCAACACGTTGTTTGAAGGGGGGACTAAGGCGACGTATTCGAGTTCGTTCGCGGTCGCGTCACTGCTGACGATGCTCGCGCTGGTGACATTGTTCATCAAGATTGCCCTGGAACATAAGACGCAGGCAGACTTGAAAGACGCAGCAAAAATCCAGCAAACTGAGTAATCGGCAAACAAATAGCTTAGCGAGTTTCCATGAGTATCGTTGTCAAAAATCTGTCGAAGCAGTTTGGAAATTTCAAGGCCCTGGACAATGTGAGTCTGGAGGTCCCCAGTGGTTCATTGCTGGCATTGCTGGGACCGTCGGGGTCGGGCAAGACAACACTGCTACGAATCATTGCCGGCCTGGAGAATGCCGACCAGGGCCAGGTGCAGTACGAGAATGAGGATGTGACTCATCAATCCCCCAAGGATCGGGAGGTGGGGTTCGTCTTTCAGCACTACGCCCTGTTCCGTCACATGACCGTCTTCGAAAATGTCGCTTTCGGGATGCGGGTTCGTCGCCGGCCCAAATCGGAAATCAACGATCGCGTCCACGAATTGTTGCATCTTGTACGCCTGGAAGGATTGCATCAGCGATATCCCTCACAATTGTCAGGCGGTCAGCGGCAGCGAGTGGCACTGGCTCGGGCACTTGCCGTCAAGCCGAGAATGCTGTTACTCGACGAACCTTTCGGGGCACTGGACGCCAAGGTGCGGCAGGAACTTCGTCAGTGGTTACGGCAGTTACATGACGAAATTCATCTGACAACCGTGTTTGTCACGCACGATCAGGAGGAAGCGTTTGAAGTCGCTGACCGGGTGGTGGTGATGAACAAGGGGCACATCGAGCAATCTGGGACGCCTCAGGAAGTTTTTGATCACCCGGCCACTCCCTTCGTCATGGACTTTCTCGGCAATGTGAACGTATTTCACGGACGAGTTGAAAACGGAATGGCTTTGATGGGGGCCTTGAACATTGCTTACCCCGACTATCCTCATGCCGAATCACGCAATGCGACGGCGTATGTCAGGCCACACGAACTGGACATTGAACGCGTGCCGTTTGGGACGTCGAGCCTGGAAGCTTCTGTGACACAAATTAATCCCGCTGGCTCAGTGGCGAAGGTCCGTGTCTTTTCTCAAGAATTCGGTCTGGCTTTGAATGTCGACTTGAACATGGAACGATATGCCGAATTAAAATTGAAGACGGGCGACCGCGTCTATGTCGCAGCCAGACGCGTCAGGGTCTTTGTGCCGCCAGCAGCCGACTACGCGATCTGATCAGTATTGTCGGGGGGCTGATATCTTGTGCCACTGCTTGACCGTCCTCGGTCAAGCAGTGCTCTTCCTACGATCGAAGCGGAAGACACTGCTTCTCCGAGGACTCCGAAGCAGTGGCACTAAAGTCCCATTGTGCCGGTACTGGACCCGATTTCTTGTGCCACTGCTTGACCGTCCTCGGTCAAGCAGTGCTCTTTCAACGATCGAAGCTGAAGACACTGCTTCTCCGAAGACTCCGAAGCAGTGGCACCAAAGAACCATTGTGCTGGTACTGGACCAGATTTCTTGTGCCACTGCTTG
>JBAXBD010000737.1:0-3340 GCA_037142165.1 Schlesneria sp.
GAACGGATGATCGAAAAGCCAGTGTTTGTGCTCCCATCGCCGAGTCTGGTCAACGAACTGACAACGCTGGAAGCACCTTCCGCAACCTTTTATCCCGCGAAGGGAAATCGACCGGCGGGCTGGTTGCTTCGTGACGTGACGTACCCACCCGTTGCGGAAATCTCGCGAAATCTGACCGATCGTGGCCGCCAGCTGGTGGTGGTGCTTCCCGGTCCGGGCGATCGCGTGTTTGTGGCGTCTGCCGTGACCTGTGATCAACTCTTCAAGCGAAGTTCAAGCTTTACTTCGTTATCCACCGCCGACTTGCTGGAACGAATCAAGTGCCCCGCCATCAGCCCGATTTCTGTCGATCGCCTCGTGCTTTATGTTCATTCCCGATTTACTCAACCGATTCTCAATGTCATTGCAGTCCTGCTGACGATACCGCTCATGGTCCGTCGTGAAAGTCCTGGATTGGCCGTTGATTCGTCACTGTGTTGTTTCGTTCTGGCCATCCTGTTCGCTGTCGCGCAGGGGTTCCAATCGCTGGGAGCAAGCTACGTGGTCTCTCCCGAACTGGCGGCCTGGGCACCGGTTGTCATTGGCGGAACGATGTCGGCGTGGCTTTCAGGTGTCATCCGTACGTGAGTCGAAAAGTCTGAACGCCATGAACGACACATCTATCCATACGGATGCAATTTCAAGCGAACCGATCAAGGTGTCTTTGCCAACTCAATCGACATCTCTTGAGAAACTTGACGTTCAAATTGTCGCCAGAGTTCCTCCGGTTCATGGCGCAGGTTCTCCTGGCGAACAGCCTGTGGCGGATGACCACGATGATTTGCCTCGACCAGGGCGTTGGCCTGTCTGGCGACCGCTGTTTGTCATGTTGGGACTTAGCCTGCTGATTCGAATATTCGAGATCGACCAGAAGGTCGCCGGCATGTGTTATGACTCGGTCCGTGGCGAGTGGCCACTCGAGCGGGCCGAACCATGGCTCTGGTTCTACCGGAACGGCACCTATCCTCCGTTGCTCGTAGGACTTGCCGGTGCTGCGGTTGCGATATTTGGAAGTCGGCTTTTCCCGTCGATGGACCTTCAGAAACTAAGACGGACGCGTCGATGCGGAGCCTTCCTGGCGTTACTGTTGCTGATCGGCCCCGGAATTCTGGTCAACGCCAGCCTGAAATCACTGTGGGGTCGGCCAAGACCGTTGCAGTGTCAGGAATTCGGCGGTGAGATGAAATTCTTGCCTGTTGGAGAATGGGCAAAACGAAGTTTTCCGAATTCTTCGTTTCCCTCCGGCCACGCCTCAGTCGCGTTCTTTTTGATGGGACTCGGTTTTGTGATCAGCCCTCGTCGACCTTGGTTACGACGAGGATGTTTTATCGGCGGAATGGCCTATGGTTTGGCCATGGGTTTTACGCGAGTCTTGCAGGGAGGCCACTTCCTGAGCGACGTATTGTGGGCAGGCGCCATTGTCTATTTCGTCGGTACGGCGCTGGAACCATTTTTAATTCAGCACGAATGATTCGGGTCGATTCTCGACTGTCGCTGCGGTTTCCAGCCGGTGAAACGAAATACCGGTAAAGGCATGGATGGACCCTCGGTGAAATCTGAAAATCTCGACGGTACGAGTACGGACAGCCGAAGTCGCACCCCCGTGACCCCCGACTGGAACTACGAGCGGTGACAAAACATTGGCAGGATTCTTCAATATTGGTCCTGACGTGAATAGAATCAATGGCTGATGTGATTCTCATTACAATTCGCCTGCCAGGATCGGTTGATGCCTTTTATTACGTCCGAGACGTCGACGTTGTTGCTCAATCGCTTATCGGGGCTGGCTGCACCGATCATTGCAACGGTTGCCGTCCTACATTTATTGGTCTTCATCTGGCTGATGGGATGGGCGCGGCGAGATTTGAGGCGAATGGCAGCAGACTTCGACCAGTTCACGCGTGAACTCAAATATCGCAGCATTCTGGAACGAGGATCGAATCTGTCAGACCAGATCGATGCGTTTCTCGCGGATATCAAGGACGTGCTGGACGATCCATCAAAGTCGGCAGAACGTCAAAATCTTTGGCAGCGAATGAAGATACTCGACGAAGAGAGGCGATATCTGCAGTCGCAAGCGTTCGAGACATGGTACAACGTCTGTCGTACGATGATCGAAGCCTACCCATTGGCAGGAGTATTGGGGACGGTTCTGGCAATCGGTGCCGGGCTGCAATCCGGTCAAGCGAACGCACAACAGACGATCGCTGACATTGTTCGGAATTTTGGAGATTCCATCTGGTCGACTTTTATCGGATTGTTTTCGGCCATGATTTTGATGTTTGTAAACAGCATTGTGGAGACGAAATTCCGGCGTTTGTCCGAAAATCGGTTGCACGTTCGTGAAACGGTGGCTCGAACGAAACGCGAACTATCGATTGCTGCGGGAGCCCGGGAATGACCTTTGTTCGCCGAGTAACGTTACAATTAACGCCATTGCTTGACCTGATGCTGATTGTGATTTTCGCACAGTATATGGAAGTCAAGATGGTGGCCAAGCAGGAAATCGATCGAGTTGCCAGCGAGCGTCAGGAAACGGTCGATGAAAACGATATCTTGCGACAACGCGTCGATCAGTGGGAGGCGCAGCAGCGGGAATCCGAACACACCGAGCACCGCGAGCGCGAGCAGTTGGGGCAAGTCATCCGCGAGTTATTTCGAATTCCCGATCCCACGTTCAATAAGTTAATTCAATCGATCAGTGAGACCGAAGCGGGAGGGCTTTCGCCGACTGCGATTGCCGATCTTAAGTCTCGTTTCCAGAAGCTGGCGAACTCAACTGGTGGGCAAGTGATTGACCATCTGCTCACATTCCACGAGATGCGTAAACAATTCGACGTTTGGGACTTCTATCTCAATGAGGATGGGACTCTGCAAATCACAATCGGACAAGATCGTCAGCAGGTCATTTCTAAGACCGTGATCGAATCACCGGAAATTTTCGTGGAAGTTGTGTTGCAGGTCCGCAAACAGTTCCCTCCAACTAAAAACAGCATTCTGATCCTATGCAGTTATGGAGACTGTCGGTTGTCGCATCGGCTTGCGATGACGCGCGGCCTCCCTGCGCTTGCACGGCGGGTGAAAAACGATGGTCATGGAACACAGTCCTTCGAGTACGCTGTATTCGGATATCGTCCTCAGCCTGAATTGAAACTGTAATAACCTTTAGACTTGTCTTGAAAACTTTTACGTCATTGAGAAAAAGGTCCCACGATGGCAGCAAACTCGCGCAGCTCTTTATTTCGTAAACGAAATTTCCTGGGTGCAGCACTGCTCGCAGGGGTCGGTTTAGGTGTTTATC
>JBAXBD010000738.1:0-3337 GCA_037142165.1 Schlesneria sp.
ACGGGTCCGTCGCCAGTGCGGGTGCGGTGACTTGGGGCAACGGGACAACGGGCGTAACCGGAGTCGTGAGCCCAGCGAATAGTTTGGTTGGTTCCACTTTATCTGACAACGTGGGATATTTCGGCGCTACGGCGCTCAGCAACGGCAACTATGTCGTTTTAAGCCCGTTTTGGAATAACGGGTCCGTCGCCAGTGCGGGTGCGGTGACTTGGGGCAACGGGACAACGGGCGTGACCGGAGTCGTGAGCCAAGCGAATAGTTTGGTTGGTACCACTGCATCTGACGACGTGGGAATTGATGGTGTCACTGCGCTCAGCAACGGCAACTATGTCGTGGACAGCGGGCAATGGAATAACGGGTCCGCTGCCAAAGTCGGTGCGGTGACTTGGTCAAGCGGGACCCTGGGACTAACAGGAGCCGTCAGCAAATCAAACAGCATTATCGGAGCCAACGCTGGCGATACGTTCGGTTCGCTCGGCATCACAGGACTTGGAAATGGCAACTACCTCATTTATAGCCAATCATCGACCGGGACGAATGATACACTTCTGACGTTCTGTCGTGGAATCACTGGCGTCAGCGTCAACAGCCTCACCGGGGGTAATGATGGGTTCACAATCAGTTTAGACAATCCGAATAACCAGTTTTCTGTGGTTGATGAAACGAATGGCAAGAGTTACCTGGAGTCCGCCGCGACAGGTTTTGTGCCATTCACGAACAACGGTCCCTCCATACTGGTCTCAACCTACTCGAGTGCCATCGATAACGGGACAGGCTCGATCGACTTTGGCACCTCAAATTTTGGTACACCACTCACGCAAACATTCACCGTCGCCAACTACGGTAATGCACCATTAATCGTTCAGCCGGTCAAAGCCCCGGCGGGTTTCTCGATTGTCACCGGAAAGAACTTCACAGTAAATCAATCAATCGCGTCGGGTGCGAGCGCCAGCTTCACACTCCAGTTCAACGCGACTTCTGCAGGGACGTCGAGCGGTACAGTCACGATTGGAAACAACGCTTCGACCGGTAGCCCGTTCACGTTCACCGTGACAGGAATTACGAAGTCACCAAAAATTGCGGTCCAGCAGGGGACGGCGACCCTGGCCAACGGGACAGGAACGGTCGACCTCGGAAGCACGCTTGTCGGGACGCCCGTCACACAAGTCATTACGGTGTCGAATTCCGGCAACATCCCGCTTACTTTGACATCCGTGTCAGTTCCGTCAGGTTTCTCGATCATCGCGGGGATCAACTTCACGGCCGGTCAATCGATCGCCCCAGGATCAAGCGCCAGTTTCACTCTGCAGCTTGACGCGAAAGCGACAGGGTCACCTTCGGGACTCTTGACGATTGGTGACAACGACGCGACTGCCAATCCGTTTACGTTTAACGTCACGGGAACGGTGACAGCTCCGAAGATTCTGGTGCAACAGGGTTCGACAACACTCGCAAACGGTCAGTCAACGGTCAATTTGGGAAGCACATCCCAGAACAGCCCAACAACGACGATCATCACTGTGACGAACAACGGTAACGCGCCGCTCGTCGTGCAACCGGTGACAGCGCCGGCCGGATTTTCTGTTGTCTCTGGGACGAACTTCACTCCGAATCAATCGATTGCGGTCGGGGCCAGCGCCAGTTTCACTTTGCAGCTCGACGCTACGGTGACCGGCGCATCCAACGGAGTCGTGGTGATTGCTGACAGCGACACGACGGCCAGTCCGTTTTCGTTCAACGTCATCGGCGTCGTTACAGCGGTGGGAGTGACCAACCCTGTGCTCGTGGTCCAGCAGGGTGCAAGCACTCTAAAGAATGGGACCAATACGATTAACATCAATAGCGATCCTGTCGGATCAGCGGGTTCACAGGTCATCACGGTGACGAATCAGGGGAACGCACCACTTGTCCTGCAGTCCGTAACGGCCCCCACCGGGTTCAGTGTCGTTAACTTTTCGGCAAACGAATCTGTTGCGGCGGGTGCCAGTGCCAGTTTGACTTTGCAGCTCAACGCCAAAGTTACTGGCACGCCGTCAGGGCTGGTCACCATCCAGGACAACGACCCGACGGCCAGTTCGTTTACGTTCAATGTTGTTGCCAATCATCGACCGACCGCAATCTCGCTGAGCTCTAATCTCGTGGCTACGAATCAAGCCAGTACGACGCTGGTGGGTGGCATGACAACCACCGACCCCGATTCGAATGCCATTCGGCAGACTTTCACTTACTCAGTCGCCAGTCCGACGTTTTCGAACGGCCCGACCGCCGTCCCCGTCGTTTCTGTCGACGGACAGGGGAATCTCATGCTGGCGGCAGCAGCGCCGGTGGGGGTCTACAAAAATGTCCCCATTACGACGACCGATCAGGGGGGATTATCCCTGACCCAGAATTTCACGCTCTACGTGACAGGGACCAGCACGATTGGTATTGCTGCGTCAGTGTCAGTTGCCAGCGGTACGCCAGGGGGTTTCGCGATCGCGAAATTGCCGACGTCCAATAACACGGCCCAGAACTCCTCAGGTAATTCGCACGCCCAACTCGCCGCAGCGAGTGCCAGTTCCCTCTCCCTCAGCGGATTCGGCAATTCGATGGTTTCAGCCTTCGACAACACCAGTCAGAATTCGACCACCAATTTCAATGTGATCAGTAATCAACTTGGTGTCGGTGGAGACAATGCGGACTTCCAGATTGACAGCAGCGGCCAGTTACAAACCGCGATCACGCTCGATTCATCCGTTAAGCGAAGCTATCACATTACGATCATCAGCACGAACACAATCACCGGGGTGTCAAACACTTACCCATGTACCGTCACGGTTGTGCCTGTGTTGAAAAACACGAATGTGGTCACGCCGGCAACATTCACATTACTGGAAAGGAGTGCGAACGGGACCAGGGTGGGGAAGGTCATCGCGAATGGAGTCGACAAGCAGCCGCTGACCTATGCGATTACGGGGGGCAATATCAATGGTGCCTTTGCGATCAACAGTACGACCGGTCAGATTACCGTCGCGAACTCGTCCGCTCTATTGAGGACAACCAATCCGACGTTTGCTCTCACCGTCCAGGCGACCGACAGCGCTTCGTCAGGCTCCGCCACAATTGCGATAAATCTGGTGACACCGGCGACGATGACACTCTCAAACAACAGCATTCTTGAGACCGCCTCACGAGGTACGATCATTGGCCAGTTCGCCACCACCCAACCGGGCAGCAGCAATACCTATCAATATTCGCTGGTCCCTGGCAAAGCCGACAATTCCCGTTTCAAGATCGACACCAACGGTAATCTGACAGTGAATACGGGCCTCAACGCCGCGCTCAAAAACAGCTACAC
>JBAXBD010000739.1:0-3337 GCA_037142165.1 Schlesneria sp.
AGTATGGATTGGCCGAAAGACCGGGCCAAAAGGTTCTGAAACGAATCCTTGCACATTGCCCCAATTCTTCGTCATGAAAAATCAATCAAGGAAGGGATCTCATGCGTTTGCGAATACCATCTCCGGTTGCCGCAATTTTATCACTCTGCGTCGTGATGTCGTCGTCAAGTGGCTTACAGGCTCAAAGTGGCTGCGCCCGGACTGCACTTCCTGCAATACAGACGTCACCTCACCGAATGCTGGTCCCGACGAGCCCCACGGTTCAGCGATTTCGATCTGATCGCGTCAGAGTACCGGCAACGCTTCCAGCTCCGTCGCCGTACTATGCGAATGAGCCAGAATCAGCGGGATCGAACGAAATCGGGCTGTTTGTCCCAGTGCGAAATCTGAATCGGACAAACAAACCCGCCGAAAGGATTCGACCGACGGCGAAAGAGGTGGCTCAACCCGAGGCACCGCAAAAGCCTGCAAAGCCGAGCCGGCCAACAGTCGCCGAGCGAATCCGTCTACGATATGCCGACCCTCGCGTTGTCCGGATGCTCAGACAATTAACGCCTCAGGGGGCGGAATCGTTTTACCTCGAAGTTTCCGAGTTAATTGATGATCGGCACCTGACCCCCGCAACCTATGCTCAAAGGGTGGATGGAGCGCTTGATCATCTGACTCAGGCTCTCGATGTTCCCTCATTCGTGGAAACGGCCGGAGTTCGTGGAACTGATGCCGAGATCTCGGCCTTTCGGGAGGACCTTCAGAAGTTACGAAGTCAGATTCGAGTTCGAAATACTAACGATGCCATCGCCGTATTGAGAGACGTTCAAAACCGAGCTTCACGTTCGATCGTCATCAATCCGTCAGCGATCGGATTGGAATTCCTCTACGGTGCGACCGACAGCCTTGATCAGTTTTCGATGCTGTTACCGCCCGAAAAGAACGGAGGACCAAGCGTTGGCCTCAGTGACAATCTGGTCGGCATCGGTGTCGAAATCGAATCGCATCCACTGGGTCTGCGGATCTTGAAGCTGCTCCCCGGCGGACCGGCTTCGCAAGCAGACTTTCGAAGTGGTGACATCATCACTCATATCAATGACAAGGAAATCAAGCAGTTGGAGATGAGCCGGGCTGTCGATCTGATCGTTGGTCCTGTCGGCACACCCGTTCGGATTCAAGCGACAAGAGGAAACAGATCGGGAAACGTGACCCTCATCCGTCAACAGATCGCCCTGCACAGTGTCGTCGATGTTCGGATGGAAGATCATCAGCACGGGGTCGGGTACCTCAAGTTAGAGCAATTCGCCGACTCTACAATGAACGAAATCGACGATGCTCTGTTGTCACTGCATCATCAGGGGATGAAATCGCTGATTGTCGATTTGCGAGGTAATCCTGGCGGCCTGCTCACCACCGCGATTGCCCTTTCCGATCGATTTTTATCATCGGGCACGATTGTCTCAACAAAAGGGCGGACCCGGGCTGACAATTCGAAGGAAACAGCACAATACTCAAATACCTGGAAGATTCCGCTCATCGTGTTGATCGACCACAACAGTGCGAGTGCCAGTGAAATCTTTGCAGCCGCCATTCAAGAGAATCATCGTGGTCTGATTGTTGGCGAAACGTCTTATGGCAAAGGGACTGTTCAAACCTTGTTTCCACTTCAGACATTTCCCGCCGCTTTGAGATTAACGACCGCCAAGTTTTACAGTCCTGAAGGGCGCGAGATGGCTGGTGTTGGCGTCACGCCCGATATCAAAGTTTCGGCCGGATCCGCTGAAAACCGTCAAGGTGACGAAGTTTTGAACGAAGCGTTAAGTCGAATGGAAGAACAGCGAACGAAAACCCTTACCGAAGGATATCGACGTTCGACGGATGCGACGACCGAGTACAATGTCGCCGCATGACGCGGTGTTGATCAATGTTTAATTCAATCGGGAAAGGAATTACCGATGACCGACGAAATTTTCGAGGACGGACCGTCAGGTCCGTCCTCAGTTCATTCTTTGGTACGATTGTGATGGAATAACCACAGCGGTGAACGCGAATTTTTAAAGACTTGGTAAGATTTTCTTCGAATGAACTTGGCGTGAATTCGTGTCGCGAGTCTGGGCTTGGCATTCCGGGACAAATGGTTTTTTTTCGTGCGTCGCGAATCGGTAATCGCGGGCATCGTCCAAGTTGTATTCAAATCGTCGATTATTACCGCTGGCCTGGTGACGCGTAACGCTAGAATGTCAATTCCGTGGACCTCACACTTGGATCTGCTGATGCCGCGACACTCCAAATAGCCTTGAATCGGAGAATCACCCCATTTCTGGATCCGCTGTCCCACGGTCCCGTCCGGCCGTTTTCTACCAATTCCCTTGAGCGTTGGGTTGCACGTAGAAATTCGTTTTGGACCGGAATTGATAAACCCGGATCCATTCATGCAGCACGTTTGGACTCCGAATATCTCCGTACGATTGATGCAATTCTCGGTGCGAAAGCAATCACACTTTGGTCGGCCTCTGATGTCGACGGATTCGTTTTCTCCGCTTGGTTGACGTTCCTGGTTCATGCTCGAAAAACGAATTGTCAGATCGAACTGGTCCAGTTTTCCAGACGAGCTGGTCCATGCATCTTAGCCATGACGCCCGAGATAATTACGAAGCCGCCTCGGTCGGTACCCATCGTCGGTAAGCATGCTGATTTTCTGATCTCTTTTTGGCACGCGTGGACGGCACCCTCGCCTTGCCTCTTACTCGAATTGTTCGCCAAAACGACATCGCAACTTTCTCGACGTTACGTTTTATCGCTGCTGTTGGATCGTTATCCGAACGCCGAGACGGGATTGTCTCGCTGGGATCACATACTGCTGCGGAACGTTCACAAACATGGACCGAGAATCTCGCAAGTGATCGCACACACTATCGGCGGCTCATACCCTTCTTTCGACCGCGTGGGAGATCTGTGGTTGAGATCAAGATTATTTCGTCTGGCGCCTCCTGGAAACAAAGGGGCTCTCGTCACGATTCTCCGCGACGACAACAATCTACGCCAAGAGAAAATCACGCTCACGCAACTCGGTTCCGATGTCCTGGCCGGACGAACAAACGCTCTGGATGTCAGTATTCGATCCGACTGGATCGGTGGCGTCAGAATCGCCGCATCCAAACCTCACATCTGGGTCAGAACAACTGATGGACTTGCTCAACGTAGCACGACTCACAAGTAACCGGCCAAATCAGCTGAACGCACTTTCAAATTGTCAGCAGGTGTGTTCCTCACCAGGTGAAACTGAAAAAAGCTGTGCACCCACGGTCCGCATCGCGACGGAAAAGGCCTTTTCCGTCGCGATGCGGAC
>JBAXBD010000740.1:0-3326 GCA_037142165.1 Schlesneria sp.
TCACAGGAGCCAGTCGCGGCATTGGAGCAGCCATCGCTCGCACGTTGGCTGCTGAAGGTACAAAGCTCGTACTGGCCGCGCGCACTCGAGAACAACTCGAACAAGTCGCCGCATCGTGCTCGACCGAATGTCTGGTCCAGGAAGTCGACCTCAGGCAGCCAATCGCTCCGGAATCGGTCGTGGCTGCGACACTGTCACGATTTGGGCGCATCGACATTCTGATCAACAACGCTGGCGCGACAAAACGAGGCGATTTCCTCGAACTCTCCGACTATGACTGGAATGACGGGTTCGACCTGAAGTTTTTCGGAGCGATGCGTCTTTGTCGCGCCGCCTGGCAGTATTTGTGCGTCAATCACGGGACAATTGTCAACATCGTTGGAGTTGGCGGCAGGACTCCGAGTGCAGATTTCAGTATTGGCGGCTCGGTTAATGCTGCTCTGCTGAATCTGACGAAGGCGCTTGCAGACCGGGGCATCATCGAAGGAGTGCGAGTCAACGCCGTCAATCCGGGTGCGACGATGACAGATCGACTCAGAAGCCGGTTGCAAAGCCTGGCCGACGAACAATCGATTGACGAAGCCAAAGCCGCAGGTCGAATGGCCAAATCACTTGGGGTAGAGCGTTTCGCTTCACCTGAAGAAATTGCACGCGTTGCGGCATTTCTCGCATCACCCTGTGCCGACTATTGCCAGGGAACCATCATCGACGTGGACGGCGGACAGACTCGAACGCTGTAACGTTGTCCTTATTCTTTCTGTGAAAAAATTCGTCACCATGTTGCCATTCCGGGGGACGCGTGCGAACTCCCATACAAATCGGTTTTATAAGACTTGATCGGTCCGATCCCGTTTGCCTTCCGTCAAACCAGGGGGGACACGGCGTTTTTCGCGAAAAAGTTGCGTCCCGCTCACGCCGAGTAAGATGACCTCAACGAGGTATGAACTGTCGACTAATGACGTTTCAAATGGCAGAATGATATGCGACTGCAAACCCTGATCTAAAAATTCGATTTCGCCAACCCGACAGACAAAGACATTGCCATGAACGATAACCAAGGCGAACACCAAGCCGAAGACGAAGACGAAATCGCCGCACAGGAATGGTATGACCGGAAAAGTGCCTTGATGGCCAACATTCTCGGTGAAGAACACAACATGGTAATGCACGCGATTATTCCGTTTGCCATCGGTGGTGGACTCGACCTTTACTACTTCCCCAACGGGATCGAAGGGACTGCCGTCGCCACGAAAGAGCTCAGTGAAATTCCCGGCGAAGGATCGTCAAACGACGTGTTTGACTTGTACGAGCTGGTCATGTTCACACGCCAGCCAATTTCACTCGATGACGCACAAGACGAATCGACACCATTTGGCCAGGTGCACGGATCGATCAATGCGATTCTGAATAGCATCGCGTCGTATAGTAGCCAGGCAACTCTCAACCCCAACGAAACATGCGAATTTCCTGAGGATTTCCAAACCATTGGCGGCAAGTGCCTGATCTTCGATGCTTATGGAACGGACGAGGAGCACTCCGAATTTGGACTTTTGGCGGTCATCGAAATCCACCGTTCCGAAATGGATTTTGCCAGGAAGAACGGAGGAGCGAGCCTGATAAAAAAAATGAAGAAATCCGGCGTCTATCCCTATTCGGACATGGATCGACCGGCTGTCGTGTGATTTAAGCAAATCCATTTGGACGCATCAATGTAACGCAGTGAAGGTTCGTCGCGGATTTTGAGATTCGCGCTTCATCCGAACACAGACGCCAACTTGGCTATCGACCGGAAAAAATCCGTTTCTCAAACGAAATTCATTGATACTGAGCGAAGACAGGTTCGGCCAATCTTCATCGACTTCGATTTAAATGGTTTCAGGTTGCTATCGCTTCTGAAGGGATTGGCTTGTCCAAAACATGCACGCGCGTACAAAACTTCACTCACAACTTCCGCAATTTCTTCAGTCGTTTTTAGATTAGTGATTCGTTAGAATAACGGTGAGCTTGGGGTCCTTCTCTCGGATTGCCACGAAGTCGGAACTTGTTTTGGCAAAAAGCTTTACCAATTACAATTAGGTGAACTCGACTGAACTGATGCTCATAACAGACGTGAATACCGGTGGGAATCAGAGAATGATTCCGTCTTAACAGCGATGTTCCACTTTTTCAACGAATCGGGATTGAAATGGTTCTCGAGGAAATTGAGCAAAGTAAGGCAAATTTTAAGGTTGTTATGAATTCTGGTGGTATTAAAGACGTCTCATTCGGGGGAATCTTTGGTGGGGATGAATATGGAAATCGAAATGGAATCGGTCTGTGATTTTCTGCAACTGACAGTTCATGCCGCGTGAATCTACCGATGACGCACGTTGGATTTGTACCTGACGGCTATGTCCGAGAGATCAAGGAAATTGGTAACGGAATCGAGATTAATTCGGATTCGATGGTGACAACAATTAATCAATGGTTTCAGGAGCAGTCTCAGAAGACTCCTGATCGCATTGCAATTTCATTCGGAGAACAAGAACTCAGTTATTTCCAATTGAATGCCATTTCCGATGATTTGGCACATCGGCTTCTCGCCGACCGTGTCGGTCCTGAATCTCGCGTTGGGATCTGCCTCAAGAGATCGCCGGACCTCGTCAGTGGAATTCTTGGAATTCTTAAAGCGGGAGCGGCCTACGTACCTCTTGATCCCGAGCATCCCGTCGAGCGACTGGAAAACATGGTACACGACGCCGGGATCGAGACCATCATCTGCGACGAAGTTACGCGTTCATACTTCAACGACAGCGAATCCAAGTGGAATTTGATTTCGATCTCTGACGCAGAGAACTCGTCAGGGCATTCAGAGGGCTCTTTATTACCCGTTAATGTATCGAGCGACAATGCGGCTTACGTGATCTATACGTCAGGATCAACAGGTCAGCCCAAGGGGTGCGTGGTCACGCATGGAAATGTTGTTCGGTTGTTTCAATCGACGGAAGCCTTGTTTGGTTTCAATCAGACGGACGTCTGGACGTTGTTTCATTCATTCGCCTTTGATTTCTCGGTTTGGGAGATTTGGGGAGCCTTATTATATGGAGGACGGCTGGCTGTCGTTCCTTATGAGGTCAGCCGATCACCAGATGAGTTTCTTGATCTGCTGATTCGCGAAGAAGTCACTGTTCTGAATCAAACACCTTCGGCATTCCGTCACCTGATTGAAGCCGAGAATTCACGACCTGAACAAGCCGATTCATTGCGATTGCGTTACGTGATCTTTGGTGGCGAAGGCTTAGACCCCCGATCACTGCGCGGATGGGTTCGGCGACACGGCGTCGAAC
>JBAXBD010000741.1:0-3326 GCA_037142165.1 Schlesneria sp.
GTCGTTAACAATCTCGCCGCTTTAGGAGCAGGCGAACTGTACGCGATCGGTGCCGTTGGCGATGACGGCGAAGCGTTTGACTTATGTCAGGGACTGGAGCGCATTCGCTGTTCTACCGAAGGACTATTGCGATGTCCTGAATTGTTGACGCCGACGTACCTCAAGCCGCACGACCATAACGTCGCCGGGCTGGCGGGTGAGCATTCGCGTTACGATACGAAGAATCGAGTTCCGACACCGCAAGGGATTGTGGACCGGGTCGCCATTGAATTGGAGCGTGTGCTTCCTCAAGTCGATGCCCTGCTGATCATGGATCAAGTCGAGATTTCAGAATGTGGCGTGGTGACTTCGAAATTGCGTGATCACGTTGCGGATCTTGCACGTCGATTCAGTAAAGTCATCTTCTGGGCCGACAGTCGCCGTCATATCCGGTTGTTTCGAAATGCGATCATCAAGGCAAATCAGTTTGAAGCGGTCCACCGCCTGAACCCTGCCGTCGGAGAAGAAGTCTCGTTGCAGGAATTGAGTCGCCTCGTTCCAAAACTTCGCGAGGAAAACGAAGCCCCCGTCTTCGTCACCTGCGGTGAACGGGGAATCCTGGTCAGCGATCCTGAAGTCACTCTCGTCCCGGGTGTACGTGTGACCGGACCGATCGACCCGACGGGTGCGGGTGACAGTGCATCGGCGGGAGCGGTCATGTCGTTGTGTAGTGGCGCAACACCTGCGGAAGCAGCCCTTGTTGCCAATCTGGTGGCGTCGATTACCATTCAGCAACTGGGAACAACCGGCAGCGCATCACCCGATCAGGTTCGGTCCGCTTTGGCTGTCTGGCAGGCACAGCGCGCCTGAATCATCTTTATTTTCAATGTCGTACAGTGGGAGAAGGCTGCTTGATCCCGGTGACATTGACTCCGCTGCCAATCAACAGATTTTGATCATAAACCCAGCGATAGAAGCGGCCTTGTTTCTCAGGAGGTAGCACCGTCAATTTATCGAATCCGGCCGCTTGAAACCAGGAGACGAGCTCTGCTTCGGTATGGTGATACTGGTATTGGGGCGCAAACCAGTCGAACGTGTCACAGACACGGTTTTCGCGATTGGGATGAGCACTGAAATTGACGATTTTGTTGAGTGTCTTATTCACAATGGGAAGTCCGCCCAACCAGCCTCCCCATTCGCACCAACGTTCTAGTTTCTCGGGAGCCATTCGCGTTGTTCGGCTCCGTACAGCGTTATTGATACCTTCTTGCCACCATTGATTGCGTCGATAGAGCCAGACCGAATAACGCCCGCCCGGTTTGACCATTTTCGCCACGGCATCGAAAACCGACTTGGTTTTGGCATCGTGGTGCATCACTCCGATCGAGAAGACGAAGTCAAACGACGCAGGTTCGAGTGGCAATTCTTTTAAGTCTGCTTGCACGAACGCAACATCAGCAAGGTGCGAGCAAAGTTGCTTTGCTTTGACCACGGCGGCGCTGTGGTCGGCTCCAACGACGACTGCTCCTGCTTCGCCGCAGACCTTACTGTAACGTCCGCCACCGCAGCCAGCATCGAGTACTCGCAGTCCAGCAAGATCCTTGAGAGAGACCCCCGTTTTGGCCTGAAACGTCGCTCGATCTTCATCATCATGTGCTACTTCATACTTATTCCATTGCCGACCGAAACTCGCCAGATGCTGATCGCCAGTGAAACGAGGGATTCCATCAACGACCGGTACTGACATCCCGCACGTCGAACATTCGACTTGTTCTAATCGCCGAACGAACGACGCCCCACAAGTCGAACAGCGAAGAAACGGTAATACGCTGATGGTAGAATCGGCCGAGTCCAATGGTTGTTCCTGAGATTTACTGATTGCAGGCATTCCGCGATGGATGGCAAAGTGTCTAATTCTTCCCCCTCGACAGCAACGGAAGACGCATTTTTTCCCTGACGCTTCTATGACGCATCGGCAGAATCATGGATTTCATCCCAGAATTCATATCCTCCGAATCCGCATCAAACGTCCCCTTTTTGAAGAACTCGCCTTCTGTGAATCGGGAAAAATCATAGAATCCCCTGTTGGATCGTTCCTTTCGCGACAAAAAAGGAGGCGGGCATGCAGGGATGCTTTCCGCAATTCAGGGTTGGTTGTTTGCTGCTATCGTGTCTGGCGACGTGCTTCAGTGCGTTCGCAGCCGAGATTCCATCTGCCTGGATCGATGACGCTCAGTTGCATGACGTGAAATCGGTCGGCTCGAAACTCGCTTTCGCCGTGGGCGAACATGGTGCGATCTGGAAATCGGTGGACGGTGGCCGAAACTGGACCGAGTCCCACTGCGGGATGGACGTTTCGTTACAGAGCATTTGTCTTCTCGACGACCGGACTGGCTGGGTCGCTGGCCGCAACACTACCTCCTATTCAGGGTTGGATAATGGCGTATTACTCGCCACACAGGATGGGGGAAAGACCTGGCAACAATTGGCGCGAGATATTCTTCCAGCACTCAGCTATGTGAAATTTTTTGGCCTGGAAGAAGGTCTCGTCGTTGGTCAACCGACTTCCGTGTCACCAACCGGGATCTTCAGAACCAGCGACGGTGGGAAATCCTGGCGAGGGGTTCAAGGTGAGGCAACACATAGCTGGAAAGCCATGTGCTTTCTCGAACCGGAAATGGGAGTCGTCGCCGGCGTGCAGGGACGCGTTTCCGTCATGGGTGGTGAGCAAGCAGCCTCAGTGTTGGCCACCGTTCGACGTGATCAGTTCGAAGCGCGAGGCGAGAACTGGCCAGTAGAAGACGAAGAGAAGTTCAAGTCGCCGATCCGCGACGACTATGAGATCAAGGGAAGTCCTTACTTCTCCACCGCGAGACTTTGGGATGACGGCGTCATCGATCCTCGCGACACCCGACGCGTGCTCGGCCTCGCGCTTTCCGCGGCCTCCCATGCGCCGCTGCCCCCCGTTAACTACGGAATATTCCGGATGTGACCTGATGTTTACTACCGTTCTTATCGCTAATCGTGGCGAGATCGCCTCTCGCGTCATTCGTACCTTGCGCGCCATGGGCATTACGTCTGTCGCGGTCTACAGCGATGCCGATGCTGATGCTCCCTTCGTGCGTGAAGCCGATGTTGCTGTCCGCATCGGTCCCGCGGCTGCCGCAGATAGCTACCTGCGGATCGATCGAATTATCGAAGCCGCGCTACAGACCGGCGCTCAGGCACTGCACCCGGGCTACGGATTCCTCGCCGAGAATGTCGACCTTGCTGAAGCCTGTGCGACTGCCGGCATCACGTTTATCGGACCACCTGTAGGCGCAATGCTTGCAATGGCCGACAAGATC
>JBAXBD010000742.1:0-3326 GCA_037142165.1 Schlesneria sp.
CGAATCGGCTGTCTCGAACACCAACGTTGCATGGTTTTGTGCAATTCGGACGAATTCGACGGCCTGGTATTCCACTGGCAACGAATACCAGGCAGTGACAACCAACGGGCCGGCAGCAAGAATCCCTACAACAAGCCCCAGCAGCCAGTTTCGCCGAAGCGCGTGGACAATTTGGCTAAAATCCATTCCCGCAGCGGCTTCAGCATCTTGGCCAGCAGCTTGGACCGGGGTTTCGACCACGACAGGACGGTGTGAAACAACCCTCGGCGATCGGTCAATCGGTACAATTTCATGAGGTAACGAGAATTCCTGGCCTGGGCCATCGAAATCATCGTCTTTATTTGTGGTCATTTGCAAAACCCCTCACTTAACATCGAACGATCCAGTAAAACTTTAATTCTCAATGAATGAGGTCCAGAGAACCTGACCGCTTTTCAAACCGTGAGCGATCCAAGCCCGCCGATTTCAGGCTCCTCGATTTCCACGAAAATCTTCGAAATAATGTACAATTCGGCCCACAACAGCAACAGACCCACCGGCATCATCAACCATCCAGCAAGGTCATGGAAAATGAGCTCGGCCATTTTTTCGTTTCCAAACTCATAAGCGACTGCTGTTGCAGATATCCGCAATACGTTTGCAGCAATTGCAATCACGGGAGCACTCAAGGCAATCAAGCACTTCTCCCAAACAGGCCGATCAATGACCAGACTCATTCCTGCCGACAGCGCGAAGAATGATGTCAGCATTCGCAATCCGCTGCACGCTTGAGCTACACCAAGCGGCTTATGCGTCAGCCAAATCACATTCCCTTCCGAGACAGCCGGAATCCCAATCGTCTGAAGTAAATAGGTGCTGGAAATTGTGGCGATCGTTTGCAGAACGCCGCTCAGCATCCCCCCGACGAAACCGGGAAGTGGAGTCATAAAGAAAAGAAACAGCACTGCTGGCCAAGACCACCGAACAACCGACCAGCCACCGCAAAGCAATAAAACCCCCGCGATGCAGGGGACTAACGAAAGCGCCTCTAACGTGATTGTCCGCGTGTAAATTCCCGAACAACGGAGAGCCGTCGCGGCAACAATCAAGCACGCACCCATCAGCACTGCCGCAATCGAAACCGGCGGCATAGGGGACGGAAACAAATCGCGACGATGCCACAAAAGCCAAATCGCAAAGGCTGGAACGAGGATCCCGTGCGAATTGTCGGGACTTGTCATCCACAGGCCATACATCCACAACCATGCCGGAATATCGCTGCCAAAAAAGGCAAGAACCAGAACGCAAATCCCCAGAATTGCTCCAACTGACAAGCCAAACCAGGCCCCCCCCTGACGATTAAGGTCGTTGGTGTTCATTTGAACCTCTTGAGCTGACATATCGACTTGCCCTGACATCGACGCGTTTCCTACGAGTGACAACCAAAAATCATATCAAACCGTTCCCCGAACAACAGTTATTCATACACCAAAATATGGCTAAATCGTAAATTCAGCTATTTGACGTATCCAATTTCAAGACTTCCCTGGAACGGGAACTGTCTTCTACGCCGTTTCAACAACTCGCCGTTGGCTCAATCCACATAGAGCAAATATCGCTCCAAAAACAGAAAATCGTTCAGCAAATCACTGGACACGTGAAGATGGAGATCACTCAGCCGCCTCTTTCACAAACACATTGCGAAAACGAAAACAACTGATGTTAACACTGATAAAATTTTCAAATGCCGCGTCGCTTTAGCATCGCTTTTTTTAATATCTTTCTTCAACAAAACCGAGGGAGAACCTGAAACGATTTATTTCTGCTCCCTCACGTGACTAGTCTGTGAATTCACGCCAAGTTTTAGTAGCGAGATATCGAAGAAAATTGTGTGAATTCTGCGTGAAAAAGACAGAACTGACGCAGCCACGCTTCAACCCATTCGACCCCTTGCTTTCCCTATGGAAACAGCATCAACGAAAAACTGAACAAAAACACATCGACTCAATGAGACCAGTTTTAGCCTCAGGCAGACTACGATAACAAACAATTGCAGAAAAACAGCCATCTTCCAGCAGCCATGGACATTACGGCGATTTTAGTCACGACGTTTCCACTTGCTGATCGCAGAAAGTCGCGACTCCTCTTGCAATAAAGCGCCCGAATCTAGGCACTTACTGCGTCGATTCCAGTCATCGTGCCGGTACTCGAGCCGAATTTATCGACCTCGAGACCAAGCCGCTGCAGCATGGAGACGAAAAGATTGGGCAGAGGATAATTGTGCTGTGAATCGAAAGCGAGGTACTGACCGTGCTTAAAGCCGCCGCCCGCTAAAATAATCGGTAAATTACGGTTGTCATGACTACTGCCATTCCCAAGATCCGAGCCAAGCAAGACCATCGTTTCGTCGAGCAGTGTACACCCCAACTCCGTCGTACCACGAAGCTTTCCGAGAAACTCGGCGAATAACTTCAATTGCTCGATTTCAACGATTTTCAACTCAGCCAGCCGCGCTGGATCCTGACCATGATGCGACAAATTGTGGTAGTCCTGAGTGACACCCTCGATCGGTGGCACCGCATTCACCCCGGGGTTGAATAGAGTCATCAATCGTGTCGAATCGGTTTGAATCATGATGTGCATCATATCAAACATCAGCCGGGCCCGCCCAATCACATCGGCAGTGTTATTAACATCTTGCGGGGGCTTCATGTCAACTTTTGGCTTTGGCTTCGTTTCCCATGCCTCCGCCTTCAGAAGTCGCGATTCGGTCGCCCGCACGGAGGTGAAGTATTGATCGAGCTTCTCACGATCCCTCGCACTGAGTCGACGCTGCATCGTTCGGGCCTGCTCAAAAACCGAATCCATGATGCTTCGCCCATCTTTCAAACACTGCGTCTGCCGCCGTTTATCTTCAGCGCTTCCATCAAGAAACAACTGCGCAAACAATTGAGAGGGGCGGCTTTCCGCCGGAATTTCGACGCCACTTCGAGAATATGACAACCCGCGCCCCGCCAACAGGGTCAAGGTCACTGAACTCAATCGGGTTTCCGATCCGATCTTTTCAGCCGCAAGTTGATCGAGGGAAATTGTGTTCTTGAAACTCGCGCCGACAGGCTTGGGAGCCGCCGTAAGAAATGACTTCGCGGCAAAATGGCCGCCATCGACATCAGGATGCGATGTCCCCGAAATCAGCGTGAAGTCATTACGGAATTCCTGCAACACTTTCAGGTAGGGCGTTACCTCATAATTACGTCCCGGCGTTTTCGGAAAAAGATTCGCCGCATGAAGACCAAATCCAATATCGATCAACACCATTCGCCGCCTCGGCCGCTCAGCACCCCCGG
>JBAXBD010000743.1:0-3316 GCA_037142165.1 Schlesneria sp.
CCTTCGGCTGACTTTCGAGAGTCCGATTTTTCCGACAGGAATCAATCAATCCCGACTGCGACCCAACCATCGACTAGGTTCAGAGTCGAAACATAAGCAACGACTGTTTTCGACGGGGTCTTGAGTTCCACTTTTCCGTCAACCACACGGTCTGGAAGAAGTGATTGAATCTTCTTGCGGACGACAGCATTTGTTGCCACTCCGCCCCCTTCACCGTCTGCGGCAGCGACCAGGACTTGGCCAGCTTTGGCAATAATCTGACGCCCTTGGGCTTCCAGCGAGATGGGAACTGTGATCTCTCGCTTCGGAATATCGTCTTTTCCTTCTTGTTTGAATCCCGCACGAATCACGATCGTCAGTTCGTCATTGGTGATCCGAATTCGAATCGGGTCTTCTTCAGCGAAGATGATCGCGTTCAACGCCTTCTCTTCGTCACTGCCATCAACCGACTGTGATGGGGCAGGTGCCGAAAACTTGAATGGACGATTGAGTGCTTGACTCAAAAACGATTCGATCTTCGCTCGCAGTTCGGGCTCAGTGAGAGTCTGACCTGCAATCCCAATCTTATCGATGGCGTTATTCAATGCCGTTTCATGCAAAAGGAGAGTCGCTCCGGTGACCGACATCAAACGGCTTTCCGGCAAGTCTGCACCAACCTGATGGGACGACATCAATCGAGCGTTGACCGTCATCAACTGGTCTGACGTTTGATAGGTGAAAGTATCCGGAAACAGGCCTGTTGCTCGAAGTCCGGTGAACAGTTCGCGATCTAATTTGTCGCCAGCTGTGGCAAATGATGCATCAACCTCTCGATTGAACGGTGGTAGGACTCCGTCCTGGACGCGGCTGGCCGCAATCGATTCCGACTGTCCCTTTTTCTCGGCAACTGCCTGTGAGGCGATGTTGTGTGCAATTCGACCGAGGATTGGGATGCCGGAGAGCTGGGTGGCAATTCCGGTTGTCGTATTGTGTGGGTTCACCGAAATCGTGGCCGGGGACGTCATGAACCTGAATCCGTCGAAATTGACTTCCTTCGCGGCGTTAAACGTGTGATTTCCCGCTGTATACACGGTCGCTTGTGGTGTGACACCGGCCGTATTCGATTGAATGTTTCCATTCAGCCGCAAAGCAAAACGGGCCGTTGTGTTGCTTGGCAGCAAATCAACATTCACAGTCGTGTTTGTGATTTGCGATCCGTTAACTTGCGCTCCCAGAATAAAGTCGTTGACAGGTCCCTGGACGGAACGACTGTCGGACATGATTCGATTGAGAAACGCTTCAGTCACCAGGACTCGGAGATTATAGTTGAAAAGTCGGCTTTGCAGTGCTGTGGCGAGACGATCACCGCCATCAGCCGAGAGGAAACGGACATCAGAAAACGCGTCCCGAAGTTCTTTCGCTTTTGCGCCGGTCGCCGCATAAGTATCGAGTGCGGAGGTCAGTTCTTTGATCTCAGCTCGCAATTTACTCGTCGCCTCGGCCGGATTTTTCCACGCGGCAGCGGCGAGATATTGTTCTAGCGAATTCGAAAAGTTTTCGAATGCCGCCCGATGAGTAAACGCTTTCTGGCTTTCATCAAGCACCGAATCCCGTGCATTCAACAAGGCTTGAGACTTCGAAGCAGCCGCAATTGCGTTCGAACCATCAGGTTCCGACGTCAAAGCATTTCTCAGTTCAGGTACTTTAAAGTAGGGAAGCCAGAGGTGACCGTTGCCAATCGAGTTAAGCTGATTCTCCAATGACTGGATTGAAGACAAAAGCGAGCTTGCCCGAGATTTCGTTTTGCCTTCTGCGATTCGGCCACCATCAATTTCGAGTGTGTCAAGTACCGCTTCTGCAAAATCAATCCGAAGCTTTAGACTGTTGTTTAATGAGGTAAGTGGACCGTACAGCGAACGATATGAGGAATCGTTCAACGCACGTCGTATCACATCTTGCTTTACTTTCAGGGCTCCAAGAGCACGCCGTTGTGCGACGGCATCACTCCCTTCGATTTTTGAATAAAAATCCGCGACAGTCGCTGCTGCGCCCTTAGACCACTCGGCCCAGTTGCCATCAAGTTTGGCAAATTCTTCTTCACTGAGGTCTGCAGGTGGCGTCGAGGGGAAAATCCCGCTCAGTCCCAATCCTTGTAAGTTTGCGGCTTCTTCCACCGCAAAGGTCCCTGTGGCGGCTAACGCCACAACGCTCAGCAAAGCAAATGCATGGGCAAATCGATTCTTCCGCCAGAATCTTTCGGACATCCACACCGCCCGACTCGTTCGATCCGTCATAAAATCACTCCGTACAAAAACTCGTTTCACTCCAAGGCGTCGACTACCGGTCGATCGTTCATGGACGAAGCACCCTTGACGGCAATTCCATTTGCCAGCGCTGTTTATCGTCCGCGATCCGTCTTGAAACGAGCACGACAGATGGAAGTACCACCTTCGTCAATTAGAACTCTGGCATCCGTTGCAGAGTTGGCGTTTGCCGACATGTTTTCCTAATCACTACAGTCAGCCAAGCTGTCCCAGTTTAGTGCCAAGAGCGGTGGTATTCAATCAACGCAGGCTTGTTCGGGGCTTGCTGCGGTCGTTTTTGGTCGCTTTTGACTGGCTTGTTTTTCGAAAACAGCTTTTTTTCATTGAAAGAACGGGACTTATCGGACTCATTAAACTCATCAGATTTATTTGATTTTCGTCTTCGCCGGGTTGACCTGATTCGAAAGACCTGGCATCGCCGTTGGGCATCGAAACCGCCGCTTTTTCGGCAGTGTTCGCCGAACAGCGTTTGTTTCCTGGTTGGCGACGTCGAATTGACGAGGTCAACGGCTTAATCTGTCTTGTTCGCTGACGAATCCATCCTTAATGTCCCGCTGAAATGCCCGAACTTCGAAGTACTTGGTCATTCCATTCGCTGGCATGAACCGGGATTCAGGTGGAAACATGATGACGCGACGGATTCAATTTGCCTGTTTTGCTCTGCTGGCCTCCTCGGCTGTGTTCGCAGGAAATGTCGTGAACGCGCAGGAAATTCGCGTTTATACCACGATTCGCGATCTTTCCGGTCAGTCATCGTCGGCGAGCCCCGATCATGGTCCGGTCGTTGTTCGCAGCCTGATGCTGTTTCACGCCGGGAAGATCTATGATTACATTGAACCAGCCAGAGAAGTGACGGTCTATGAGCCTGCACATCGTCGATTTACGATCTTGAATCCGCGGCGACGGCTTTGTTCGGAATTGACGCAAGACGAAATTCGTCATTTCCTGGGGCGAGCCGAGGACGAAGCTCAAAAACGCCTCGCGTTTGTGCCCGAAGAATCTTCTGCGTCTGC
>JBAXBD010000744.1:0-3311 GCA_037142165.1 Schlesneria sp.
CAGCCACACAATAATGAACACGATGATTATATCAACAATTATATTCGTACCGGAATAGCGAAGGTCATTGGAATTGGACGTCAGGTGGACGGCAAACGCAAGGATGGTACTTCGTTTCCACTCGAGTTGACCGTGACCGAATTCTGGCTCGACGGAAAACGGCATTTTACCGGGGTGGTTCGAGACATCACCGAGCGTAAGCGACTGGAACGCCTGTTCCACCAGTCACAAAAAATGGAAGCAGTCGGACGACTGGCAGGTGGGGTGGCACATGATTTCAATAACCTGCTCACAGTGATCAACGGATACTCCAGTCAGATGCTGTCAGACCTCCCTGCCGATTCCGCTGAACGGGAATCAGTCGAAGCGATCCTGGATGCAGGAAATCGCGCCGCAAGTCTGACGCAACAATTACTGGTACTCAGTCGAAAATCCATCGTTGAACAAGTGCAAGTCGACGTGAATGATATTGTTGAGAAAACTTCGAAGATGCGCCGTCGATTGATCGAGGAACACATCCAGTTGACAGTGGAATGCGATCCGAACGCTTCCAAGATACTTGCCGCTCCCTGGCAAATTGAACAGGTTCTCATGAATCTTGTCATTAACGCTCGAGACGCGATGCCACAAGGGGGGCGACTTTCTGTGAAGACACAAAATGTCACTGTGGGTATCAACGGCGCGATGAATCACACCGATGTTAATCCTGGCCAGTATGTTGGTCTTTTTGTTTCCGACACGGGGCACGGGATGCCGAAAGAGGTCCAGGACAAAATCTTCGAACCGTTTTTCACAACGAAAGGGATTGGTGAAGGGACGGGGCTTGGAATGTCGGTCGTTCATGGCATTGTCAAGCAATGTGGTGGGGGCATTTCGATCGAAAGCGATCTCGACGTCGGAACGACGTTTAAAATTCTGTTTCCGGTTGCCAAAGAGGACGCCAACGTCACGAAGCCAGCTATCGTGCCTCAATCAACCGGTGGACAGGAAACGATCTTGCTCGTGGAAGATCAGATTGCCGTTCGCAGGATTGCTCGGATTGCGCTCGAGAAAAAGGGCTACAAAGTTCTCGAAGCCGGCATGGGTCCGGAAGCAATTCGACTCGTCGAAGAATTCTCTGATCCGATTAATCTCTTGCTCGTCGATGTCGTCATGCCCGAGATGGGAGGGCAACAACTGGCGGAAATCATGCGCCGAATGCGGCCGGGAATTCGAGTGCTCTTCATGAGCGGCTACACAGACGATACCGCACTGTTACAAGACGTCACGAAAGCCGCCGAAGTGTTAGTGCAAAAGCCATTCACAGCGGCTGCGCTGACAAGCAAGGTGCGAGCAGTCCTCGACGGCAACTTGTGAGACTACCGGTTTTGCGATGAGACTCCGTTTCCGACGCTCGCAGTGTCGTCGACGTGGCCGATGCTGTCAGCAATCGAAGTGTAATGATGGAATTTCAGCCAAGGCGTTGCAGATGGCTCAATTTAAAATGCTATCGAATTCGGTGAATGTCCAGTGTTCGAGAATAAGTCCGCTTTGAAAGCGCCGACTCGTACTCAATTTCTTTTTGAAAGAAATCCCCAGAAAAGCAGGCCGCTCATGTAAGAAAACTGCTGTGTCCAACGACAATATTGTGACGGAGACGCTGACCGTCGGTGGAGATGGCATGACGGATTGGCCGCAAATCATTGCAATTCATGGGGGAACCGTCTTGAAAACGGCTCGTCGGCTTTTGAACAACGATGCTGATGTGGCCGATTGCTTTCAGGAAACTTTTGTCGCGGCGTTCGAGTTTTCTCGTAAACAGACCATCCAAAACTGGCCAGGCCTGGTGACTCGACTGGCGACGCGACGAGCCCTCGACCGTTTGAGAAAACGAAAAAACGATGGTGCGAACCTGATCGGTCTGGACAAAGCATTGGAAGTGGCAGGTCGGTCGATGGCGCCGCCAGCCGTCGCGGAAGAGAACGAGTTATTCCAACAACTGCGAGAAGGACTAGCGGAACTCCCTTCCGACCAGGCTGAGGCATGCTGTCTGCGATTCCTGGAAAACCTCAGTTATGAACAGATCGCCGTTGAACTTGAGGTCACAGTCAGTCACGTGGGAGTGCTTCTGCACCGAGCGAAACTGTCGCTGAAGGACCGGTTGTCAGCGTTTGCTCCGGTGGGCCATGAAGAGGTCAACAAATGACAGATTCTGATAAATCCGATTTCGTCGAGGATGCTTTGGCGACGTTACGTGAAAGTTCTGTGACCGAAAGTCCATCCGATCAGTTGCTGAGTTTGACAGTCGAACGGATCCGGTTGCTTTCTAGTCAACAGGCTGAACTGACTGAAGGCGTTTTCAATTCAAGGAGGGATTTGATGTTGCGAGTGAAATGGTTTGGAGTTGTCGCCGCCCTTTGTGCATCAATTCTGATGGCAGCAGCCTGGATCGGGCGAATCGATCCTTCGGTTTCGATCGCATTTGCCGATGTGCAAAAACAAGTACAAAAGTTCCGGTCGATTCAATACAAGGAATCGCCCATTGTTTTTGACGACGATGGAAATCCACAGAATCCACGCGCCACCAAGGACGAAGACTCTGGCAAAGGGGGAAAAGTCAAAGTGATTCCGTTGGCGCGGCATCTGGTGATGGGCCACGAACTGGAACGGGTGGAATCAGTTGATGCCGATGGGCAGATTTCGAATATCCACATCAGTGACTTTAAGAACCACAAGCTCGTCTCGCTCGATGTCAAAGAGAAAAGAATTACGATCACTGACATCTCGAACAACACCATCAAATTTGGCGAAGGAACGGTTGTTTTTAGTAAGATCGAGCCTGCGTCTGCGGAGTTGTATAAAGAGTTGAACGAGATTTCTTCGTCGACATCGATGACAAAGCTTCCCGCGAGAAAAATTGACGACAAGCAGGTCGTGGGGTTTGTCTTTGAAAAGAAGTTTGAGCAAAAAGTTGACAAGGAAACGTTTACCGAGACGTTGAAGCGAATCTATTGGATCGATACTGCAACGAAACTTCCCGTTCGCGTCGATTGTTCGGTGACGAATAACAACGCGGCAGCGGCGGCCCAGAAGCTTGTTGAATGGATGAAGTACGACTTCGTCTTCGATGCAGAGCTTGATCCGAAACTATTCAGCACCGAAACGCCCGAGGGATATACAGTCGAGAAGGGTGGTGGGTTCATTCTGGTGCCGGCAGGAGGAGATAAGGGTAAAGGGGTGTCGATTGAGGTGAGATGACGGTCGATTGAGAACCGGTACAGATCTGTAATGTCTTGTGCCACTGCTTGGGAGTCTTCGGAGAAGCAGTGTCT
>JBAXBD010000745.1:0-3306 GCA_037142165.1 Schlesneria sp.
CTCAACGATGGATCGATTCTCGCTAGCGGCGATCAGTCGAAACGAGATATCTATGAAGTTGGCCTGGCGAACACTCTCCACTGCGTGACCGCTCTTCGGATTGAAGTGTTGCCCGATCCAAGCCTTCCGAAAAACGGCCCAGGCCGAGTCTTCTATGAAGGACCATTCGGCGACTTTTTCTTAAGCGAAGTCTCGCTCGCATCGCAGGGCAAACCGATCAAACTCATCCACGCATCACACAGCTTCGCCAGTGGCCCGGGAGCGAATGCGTGTCTCGACGGTAATCAGCAAACCGGATGGTCGATCGATGGGGGACAAGGGAAGTCCCATGTGGCGGTCTTTCGGTTGGAGAAACCGATCACTGAAGTCAAACAGTTCGATCTCGCATTGTTATTCGAAAAGTACTACGCTGCAGGGTTAGGGCGATTTCGAGTTTCCGTTACAGACGATTCCAGAGACATCGAAGCCAGCCCGCTTCCGACCAACCTTGAACCTTTGATTCGGCAAAGCACAGCCGATGATTCACAGCCACCCGAATTGATACGTTATTTCTGCAGCATCGCTCCTGAACTCGCGAACGAACGTAAGCCTATCGACGATTTGCGAAAGCAGGCGATGTCTGCGACGACGGCCCTGGTAATGAGTGAACGACCTGCGGCTAACCCGCGAAAGACATTCCGTTACCATCGAGGTGAATTCCTGCAGCCCAAGGAACCGGTGACACCAGCCGGACTGTCCATGTTGCCAGCGCTTCAATCCGATCGGCCTGTCAATCGGCTGTCACTAGCGCGATGGCTGGTCAGGACCGACAATCCGTTGTCAGCACGCGTCACAGTCAATCGTCACTGGTCAACATTGTTCGGTCGCGGAATCGTCCGAACCACTGAGGATTTCGGTAGTCAGGGAGCCAGTCCGACCCATCCCGAATTGCTGGACTGGCTCGCAGTCCAGCTTTCCGCTGCCTCGGAAGGGAAACCAAACGATTCGCGGCCATCGCCGCAAGCGTGGTCGATCAAGCGATTGCACCGGCTGCTGGCATCGAGCGGCACATATCGACAATCATCGCAGGTCTCGTCTGACTTGCTCGCGAAAGACCCGTCAAACGAACTACTCGCGCGAGGTCCAAGGCTCCGCTTGGAAGCCGAGCTGATTCGTGACCTCGCGTTGAAGGTTAGCGGAGTCTTATCCGAAAAGCTGGGCGGCCCGAGTGTCTTTCCACCTCAGCCAGCAAGCGTGACGACAGAAGGAACATACGGCTCACTAGCCTGGACCGTCAGCACAGGTGAAGACCGTTACAGAAGGTCGCTCTACACCTTTTCCAAAAGAACTTCCCCCTATGCGATGTTCATGACCTTCGACGGTCCCAGCGGCGAGGCGTGTATCGCACGACGCGCAGTGACCAATACGCCACTTCAGGCATTGACGATGTTGAACGATACGGTGCTGGTTGAAGCCGCTCAATCGCTCGGCAACGAGTTCGCAAGTCGAGTCGAATCCGATTCCGACAAACTGAGCTACCTTTTCCGACGTTGCGTTACTCGCCCCCCGACCGATCAGGAATTACCGCCGTTAAAACAGTTCTTTCAGGATCAGTCGGCTCGACTGGAGAGAAAAGAACTCGACTCCGTTGCGATCGCTGGCCCGGGCGAAAACGCCAGCAAGCGAGCTGCATGGACATTGGTCGCACGAGCATTGCTAAACCTTGACGAAACAATCACTCGGGACTGAGCTTCCCGTCTGATTAATATTACGCTCTCCCCAAAATGATGCCGGGTTGGCGCACTCGACTTGATATCCCCCGTTCTTAATAATTGCGTAGAGCACGAGATTTGGCTTTTCGGAGTGATTTAATGATCGGTCGAGGAGCTATCCCTGATAACCACGAGCTGTACCAGGCAGGACGTATCTCCCAGCGAGGTGACCCTTCGTGGGAGGTGGCGTATTGCTTTCCACGACAGGGGGAATGGACCGACGAAGACTTTCTGGCATTTGAATCATCCAATTTTCCAGTCGAGCTTGTCGACGGTTGTCTGGAGTTCCTGCCGAAGCCGACATACAGCCATCAAAGATTGGTCCGATTTCTGTTTCTGCAGCTAGACCGAGCGGCGCAATCGTCACGTCGCGGGGAAGCCTCGTTTGCTCCGTGTCCCATTCGGCTGTGGGATTCGCGATTTCGCGAACCGGACGTCTTCTTTCTCAGTGCCGAACGAGTTGCCCGGCGGGAAGACCCTCCACAAGGGGCTGAGATTGTAATCGAAGTTCTCAGTCAAGGTCAGACGAATCGAGAGCGTGACTTGGTCACTAAACGGAATGACTACGCGAGAGCGCAGATTCCCGAATACTGGATCGTCGATCCAGAACAATCGTCCGTTAAGGTGCTCGTGCTGTCTCGGGATCAGTATCTTGTTCATGGAGAATTCGTGCCTGAAACGACCGCGACTTCGGTGTACCTGCCCGAATTCTCCGTGAATGTCACCGATCTCTTTGCGTCGGCCCAAACGGATGTTCAAAGTTAAGATGCAACAAAACTGATGTCACGTATGTTCGCGACTATTCAGCATCGCTCTGAGGTGTGTTGCTCTCGGCTGAATCAGGCGACGTCAGCCAATTGGTGATCACAGGGTAGTCTTCACGGTTATGGCTGACAACGCTCGAATGCCTTCGAGCATGTGTGCGGCGATGTTCTTCGTCATCGTCACTGTTATCTGCGTAGGCCGGGACCATAACGCTGAGGACCATCAATTGCGCAATTCCAAATCCAAACATTCCACGAATCGAATCCATAGGACACTCTTCTTTCTTCAAACATGAACCCTGTCTTGTTCGCGAAGACCGGACAAACAAACCGCTTGAAGTGAACCAGTAGACAAGTATCGATGCTTATGTCGCGTTCAATTCATTCTTCGCGTCAAGTCTTGCTATTCCTAATTACGACAATTGTCACTTGTTCTTCCATAGGAACTTCGCGACCCTTTCAAAGATTCAAGCTAATGAGCTTCCACACGATTAATTTTATGAAAGGAGCCATCGATTCTGTCGAAAACGCCATAAATGACAGCCGAAAAAGAACGAGCCGTTCGTGAATCGCAGCTATTGGACACACCTCCGGAGAACGGCTGCCATCACAATCACTTCGCCGAGGTGCAGAGTCGATTCAGATCTTCAAAGTAATTTGGATAGGTCTTTGATGTACATTCCGGGTCGGCAATAATGATCCCGGGAACGCGCAGTCCGAGAAGAGCAAAGCTCATCGCCATGCGATGATCGTCGTAGGTGGCGACCGTGCCGCCGTGCAGAGTGCCAGGA
>JBAXBD010000746.1:0-3292 GCA_037142165.1 Schlesneria sp.
CTTCTATCCGGGCCTTGTTTCAGAAGCATGGAAGTTCGTCGGTAAAAACGTCATTCTGGCCTGGCGTTCAGTCGCCTACACGCTCATCAGCCTTTTGATCGCGCTGACGTGTCTGTTTCTGTATTTCTGGATTTCGATGTGGCCGCCGCGAGTTTTTCTCGCACTCTGCTTCACGATCAGCTTCCTCGTCATCCCTGGTTGGATGTGGCTCCTCGATACAGAAGTCATCAAACTCACCCTTGAGCGAAAAGACAAATTCAAGAAATTGAACTTCGATTTCTTTCTTGCCAGCGCAATGGGCGGGGCATTCGCCTTTTGGAACATTGCTCACTTGTTGCCAATAGTGGCACTTCCCGGAGCATTGGGGTGGACTCTGGTCAATTACGCCGGAATGCCGGGATATGTTCTACCGATCTGCATCGGAATCGGTGCAATTCCCGCTCTCTGGATGTTACCGGTCGTCATGTCTCATATGTCGATGCCGGTACAATATAAGGGTTGGATGGTCTGGAAAGTCGTCCCCATCTGGGCCAGAAATCTGAAGCCGCTCTCTGTCTGGCTGATGTGGTTTCTTCTGACGAACATCTTGAACATCGGTGGAATCGCAACAATTGCGGCGATGAGCAGTACTGACATTTCGAATATCGTCGCGACTTCTGAAAACAACGCCAGAATCCGACGAGAGGAATTTTCTCGAATTCAAAATCCGAATACGAAGAAGAAGGGCCAGCAAGCCCCGGTCCTTGAAAAACTGCCAGATCCTCAGCCAATCAATTACAGGCCATTGATCCTTCCCGTCGCGATTCTCGCACTCATGTGCGTTTTTAACGGGTTTACGAGCCTGTTCAATATGCGAACCAATGGTCAATTCACCTATTACAACAAATCGTCGCTCGAACTGGTCGACAAGTTAAAAGAGTACAAATATAAGGCCAAGGAAAAACGGGATGAGGATGAAGACGAAAAACCAAAAACGGTTGCTCAGCAAGCCGTAGATGGTTTTGTGTTTGTCCTGGTATTTGCGTTAATTGGTGTCGTCGGCGGCATGCTTTATGGGACACTGACCGATGTGGGCGTTCCCAAGGGGATTGTCACCGGAATGTTGATTGGATTAACACTGGCTTGGATCACGTCGTATTTCAATGCCGTCAAAGAAGGCTTCCTTGATAGTCAAATGTGGGGTTTCTTAAACCTGATCCCGATCGTTCCGGCGTTCGTATTCGTCTCGAAACAATGGGAATACCGGCAGCCGTTATTCTTCCAAATGCTCTTTTCGCTGGTTGCGGAAATCGCAATTGTCATTACCGCGTTTGTGATGGGCGTCTACCCGTTCAGTTCTTCTGATGCGAAGGGACAATCGCCAGCCCCACCTGCGGCTCAAAACCCAATGGATCCCAGTCAGATGATGCCACAACCCGGACAGAATGCTAATCCGGGAATGCCGGGCATGCCTGCCATGAATCCGGCGATGGGGCACGCACCTCCATCTGGGAATTAAAGGCGATTCATTCGGCTGGACACGGCTCGTCATTCGCGTAGAATACGAGCCGCACCGCTCTCCTGCCCTGCTCATTTCGTCGGGGCGATTCGAGTGGACACTGCGAACTCAATTGTAGCGTACTTGCTGATTGAATCCGTGGCCAGGTTCCTCGAATAATTCCGTGAACATCGCCCCCATTGGGGTCGATGATCTGACGGATTTCTGCTGCCGAAAGTGAGTGATTGTTATGGCGACCAGTAAAGATCTGTTCGACGATTCAACGATGACATTCGGTGAACACCTTGAGGTGCTTCGCTTTTATCTCATTCGCGCACTACTGGGGCTGATGGTGAGTGTCATCTTCTCACTGATCTTCGGCGAACAACTGGTCCGGATGATCCGTCAACCGATCGACGCGGCATTACGTCGAGCGAATGTGATCGCTGCCGTTCAAGATGATGTGAAAGGCTTCGATTTGTGGACATGGCTGTCTTCAGGAATCAAAGGCCAGTTCATTCCTCCCAGTGTCCGCGAAGAGGACAAAGCCTCTCTTAAACCATTGACCGAAGATGAGAAGCGAGCGATTACGATCGAAATGTCCGCCTACGATCTGGTGTCGATGCTTCATGACGCCGCACCTGGCAATTTTCCAGAGCCAACCGAAGCCATGAAAGAGAAGTCGGTCTCGTTACCAGCCCGGTCAGAAGCGTTTCGACAGTTTCGTCGATCTGCTGAAAAGATTGACCGGCCAGTGACGTTAAACGTTCAGGAGGCATTCATGACCTATATGAAGGTCTCGTTCATCGCGGGACTGGTCATTGCGAGTCCATGGATGTTCTACCAGTTGTGGCTGTTCGTCGCGGCGGGGCTCTATCCACACGAGCGAAAATATGTGCATACGTATCTACCGATGAGTGTTTTTCTATTCCTTGGTGGAGTTGCTTTCTGTTTCTACGCAGTCTTGCCCACGGTGCTCGACTTCCTGCTCAGCTACAATGCCGGTATGGAATTGACCGCTCAGATTCGAATTTCAGAATGGATCAGCTTCGCGGTGATGCTGCCATTGATGTTTGGTATCAGCTTTCAGCTGCCATTGGCCATGTTGTTTCTTTCGAAGATCAATGTCTTCCAGGTCGAACACTACGTCGCACAATGGCGACTGGCCGTGCTGGCGATCGCCATTATTTCGATGGTTTTGACTCCGACCCCTGACCCCATGACGATGCTCATGATGATGACGCCTCTGCTTGTGCTCTACGGACTTGGAATCGCCTTGTGTAAGTGGAATGTCGCGAAATCACCACTCGGTGAACCTGCATAAAGCAGCGGGGTTCTGGTTCCTTTTTTTTCATCTCGTGAATCATGTCGGCGGACGGTCCTGACGTTGATTCTGTCGGCTTGGCTCGTCGTTATACCGGAACACGCTCATGGAGCCTGTTAATCAAATCGCTTTCAAAGAATGGGCGGTTGTCTGTGCTGCACTGGCGTCCGGGCAGCAAAGCCTGATCCTGCGAAAAGGGGGAATTCACGAAGGTCGAGATGGATTCCGCGTTGCCCACCGCGAATTCTGGTTATTCCCCACGGGTTTTCACCAAGAGCCCGATGCTGTTGTCCCGGGCGTCCAACAATTGCTGCAGAACGTACTGACTCGGCAACCACCGGAAGATGAAATTCACATCCAACATTATGTTGAAGTTGAAGATGTGATCGAGCTTCGCGACGAAACTCGACTAACAGACCTGAGTCACTTCCATATCTTGTCAGATAAAACCGTTCGCGCTCGTTACCATTATAAAACCCCTGGATTGTTTG
>JBAXBD010000747.1:0-3287 GCA_037142165.1 Schlesneria sp.
GTGAGGGCCAGTACGTGGTCCTCTTCTGCCAACTCAATCCAAAGGACTCTCCACAGCGGTGCCAAGGCCAATCAAAGGGTTGTCGAACCTCATCCAGCAACGTCGTCTGCAGGGTCTGATGTTGCTGTTCAGTTGTTGGCAGATGTAAAGAGATCTCGCGACGATTGACCACGAATTCTGCCGGCTTGCAAATGTGTTGAACAAGCGTTTTGCCTGATTGAACAAATGCCGTTCGAAGTGATTCGTGCCTGCGTGCAATCTGTTCAATGGCCTGATCAACAACCGCTCGGTCGATTCGCCCTGTCAGACGGATTGCAATCGGCTGATGGTACGTTGCTGTGTCCGGAAGAAGGGCCTGGACCAGCCACATCGAATGCTGTCCAAAGGAGAGTGGCAGTGGCTGACTGCGATCGATGAGTGGAATTGATTGTAACTGTCGGTTAACGCCTGTTATCTCTGTTAATTTTTTTGCAAGCTGTTCGACCGTCGGGTTTTCAAAGACCCATTTCACAAGAACTTCTCGGTTTAACTGTTTGCCGACGATCGACGCCAGTCGCATGGCCAGCAGCGAATGTCCGCCGAGTTCGAAAAAGTGATCATCAATGCTGATCCGCTCGATTCCGAGAACGTCTTTCCATGCATCGGCTAGCAATTGCTCCAGCGGCGTCCGAGGGGCAATCTGGCGATGCCTTTTGCTGGAAATCTCGTAATTGGGGACGGGCAACGCTTTTCGATCGACTTTACCGTTTACCGTCAGTGGCAGGTTTGATAACGCGACAAAGATCGACGGGATCATGTATTCCGGCAACTGGCTTTGCAGGAATAGACGCAAATCGTCAGGCGACGGAATCGTGGTTGGACTTGTCGGGACGACGTAGGCAACCAGGCGTCTGTCTCCCGGGTGGTCTTTTCGCAACATGACCAACGTCTGCCCAACCGACGGAGCCTGATTCAGCGTAGCTTCGATCTCGCCAAGTTCGATGCGATAGCCGCGGAATTTGACTTGCTGATCGATACGCCCCAGAAATTCGAGTTGGCCGTCGGAGTTCCAGCGAACTTTATCACCCGTCCGATAAAGCTTTGATCCAGCTTTGTTAGTGAATGAATCGGGCAGGAATTTTTCTGCCGTCAATTCCGGTTGGTTCAAATATCCGCGCGCTACTCCGACGCCGCCGAGATAAAGCTCGCCCGGCATCCCGATCGGAAGTGGCTGCAAATGGGGGCTCAGTACGTAAACCTGGATATTGGCGATCGGACGCCCGATCGGTGGCAGAAGGGGCCAGTCCAGAGGCGGGCCTTCCAGCGTATACGACGTGACGACGTGTGCCTCGGTGGGACCGTATTGATTGACCAGTCGACAACCGGGATTATTTTCGAAAAAACGGACCAACTGCGGCGTAATCCGAAGTTGCTCACCGGCAGTCACAATTTCGCGTAGCGACACGGTTTTTTGTGCGAGGTCTTCACTGGCTTCAATGAATTGCTGGAGCACCACGAAAGGAACGAAGATCCGTTCGACTTGTTCGCTCTCGATGAATTTGAAGAAGAGGGACATGTCCCGACGCGTGTTCTCATCGATCAGGATCAGCGTTCCCCCCGAACACCACGTGGAAAAAATCTCTTGAAATGAGACATCAAATCCCAACGAGGCGAATTGCAGAGTTCTGAATTGTTCCCCGGATGGGTATTGTCCAATTTGCCACTGAATCAGATTTGTCAGTGCACGATGCTCCATCGCCACCCCTTTGGGGCGACCTGTTGATCCCGACGTGTAGAGTACGTAGGCGAGATGCGAGGGACCAGCGACAGGAGGAGGATTTTCCGAGGCAGACATGTCAATGGAGACTGACGAGTTCAATAAGACGCGACGAAAGTTTCCTTCTGTTAACTGATCGGAAAGGTGCTCTTGTGTGACGATGATTTCGATGCGGGCATCCTCGATGATCGATCGCAATCTCGCTTCCGGATATGACGGGTCCAGAGGAACATAGGCTGCACCCGCCTTGAGAATCCCCAAGAGACCGACCAATGTTTCCAGGGAACGATCTGCAAATAGACCAATCAGGATGTCTGGCTTAGCACCGAAACTGATCAGCCGATTGGCTAAAGCGTTGGCTCGCTCGTTGAGCTGGCGATAGCTCATCCGTGAATCATGGAAAACGATCGCATCCTTCTCGGGCGTCAGTTGGACCTGACTCTCGAATAAGTCCTGAATCGATTGAACGTTTGGAAAATTGATCGATGTCTGATTCCAATCCTTCAGGAACTGTTTCGTTTCACTCTCGGTCAGTAACGGGAGTTGCTGAATAGATGCTTCGGGACTTGTCGAAATCTCTTTCAAAAGGGATTGGAAATGTGCTGCAAATCGTTCGATCAACGTTTGGCTAAATAGATCGGTGGCGTATTCCATCCGACAGACCCACTCGTCCCCGTTCGCTTGAATATCGAGAGTCAGATCATTTTTACTGGTTTCAGTATGGAGCGAGATCAGTCGACCAATTGCATCGCCGAATTGGAGATTTTCGACCGATTCTTCCAGAAAAACGAACATGACTTGATAAATCGGGTGCCGCCCGAGTTCACGTTCTTTGACGCTCAGTTCGACTAACCGTTCAAAGGGAATTTCAGCATGTGAATAGGCATCAAGAAGTGTCTGATGAATCTGCCTGATAACTCGACGGAATCTGGGGTTTTCCTCCAGTCTTGTGCGGATCGGAAGAGTATTGAGGAAATATCCCATGAGTGACTGGACTTCGGGGCGATCGCGGTCGGCGAGCGGAGTTCCAACGATAATATCTGTCTGCCCCGTGTGACGCGCAAGCCAGACGTTGAACACCGCGAGCATCATCGTGAAGAGCGTCACCGATTCGTCGCGTGCCAGTTGTCGAAGTTGTCTTGTCAGGGGAGCGTTAAGTCGGAATTCATAAATCGCACCTTGACCACTTGGCTGGATCGGCCGAACCTTGTCGACTGGCAATTCAAGTGCGGGTGGCAGTTCGGCAAGCTGCTCTTTCCAATAGACGAGCGATTGTTCCCATTCGTCCGTGGCCTGCAGTGCGCGCTGCCAGACGTAGTAGTCGGCGAATTGGATCGGTAAATCCGGCAGCGATGCCGACTGGAGATCTCCACCCGACGGATACAGGGAAGAAAGCTCGCGACAAAAAATCCGAACCGACCATTCATCGATAATGCTGTGATGAAAGGTGACGACCAGAAGCTGGTCGTCGTCTGCCAACTCAACCCAAAGGACTCGCCACAGCGGAGCAACGGCGAGATTGAATGGTCGC
>JBAXBD010000748.1:0-3280 GCA_037142165.1 Schlesneria sp.
CCAAAAGCCAACGTTGAACGAACGGTTTCGTTTCCAAAACCCGAACCAAGGCAATAAAATCGCCGAACAATTCGGTCAACGCGAGGCGAAGAGGCCCGCGTTACCTTTAACGTTAGCCTGGAGCGGTTCGCGTGACACTCGACGAGGCGATTTCTGAACTTCGGCGCCGAAACGAACCCGTTCCGAAGCCGCCCCGGCTGCCGACTGAGGACGAGCTGAATGTCGCCGAAGGCAAGATGGGTGTTCGCTTTCACCCTGACTACCGCCGGTTCCTACTCGAGGCGAGCGACATTAGCTACAACGTGTTGGAGCCAGCAACAATCACGGTGCCTGACTCGCATACCGATTTATTCCGTATCGCGGAGCGGGCGCGAGGCAGATGGAAGGTGCCAAGGGAGTTGGTGCCCATCTGTCATGACAACGCCGACTACTACTGCATGACTCCAGACGGGCGCGTGATCTTCTGGTCGCACGACCTACAGGGTCCAAACGGCGAGGAGTGGCCGAATCTCGCCGAGTGGATTCAGCAGGTTTGGATGTATGATTACGATGCTGGCTAACAAGCGGTTCAACCTGAGCGGCGGATCGGGTCGATTTATAAACCAAAGGTTTCTGGCCGCCGCCGGGTTAACCTGGGTGTTCGGCAGTTGAGCATTCACGTACATGACCGATGCAGAAGCCGAGACCTCGCGCGTTAAGCTTATTCTCGCTGTTACCCAAGCGGAGCGGCTGTTGCGTCGTTATTCGATTACCGATTGGGCCGACACGCTCAATCGCGCTGCTACTTTGATCACAGGTTCCGACTTTTCTGGCGTCGATGATCTTTTCTCCATCTTCGGTGGTATGGGAAGTTTCAACGATATCGTGATTCATCCGCTCAACGGCAATCCGATTGAAGATTCCGAGATCGATAGAGTCAACAACGACTTCCAATCGCTCAAGACGGACATATACGAAATCGTCACCGCACTCAGGAGATACCAGTACGCTCGTTGAAATGAAAATCGCGTTGCGATCTGTGCCGAACGAGGCGGTCAACTTGACCCGCAGTCGCTGGCGGCTCAAAGTGTTGGGGTGTTGATTGGAAGCCCGCCATTCATCGCGGGCAAGTTACCTTGGTCGTTCGGCTTGGAAACAGAGATGGCGCTCGCTTGCACAAATAAAACTTGTTGCGATTGAATTTCACTGTTGGGGGAAAAAATAATGTCAACTGTGAATGCCGACAAGCGAAGTGATGAATGGCGAGATAATCACAACACGGCTGAAGAAGCGATGTCGACAGTGATTTTCACCAACGCTTCTGATGGTAAAATCATCTTAAAGGGGAAGAATGTCACAATCCCCCCAGATGATAATAAAGGTGCCGTTGCCTCAATCACAGCGGGGGAAAACTCTACTGGTTACAAGCATACTCCAGATGGCAACACAGCGAAGATACCAGGCACTCGTTTCGACCGATTTGACGTGCACAAGAGTTTGCAGATTGAAATCATTCGTTGTCTCGCGCTGGCAAATGATTCGTTGACAAAGATCGAAATCTGCGACCGACTCGGACGTAATCGCTCCAGCACTCCTGTTGGCGGTCTAATGCGGCTGCTCGCGGCGCAGGGCTATATTAATGGTAAGCGTGCCAGCGACGGCAAAACGCTTCAGTACTCGCTGACTGCTACGGGAACGGAACTCGCGGTACACCCCGAAAGGGTTGGTCTCGGCCAAAAGGAAAAGCTCCTGCCAGTCGAGTGGTGATGAAAATATTGGGCGATACGCTCAACAAGATCCCCCTATTTGTTCGAAATGGGACTGTGGAATTGGACTTCAATTGGAATGTCGATCCGAGTTTGAATATTGAAAGAACTGCTTCAATGGCGGCACTACTTCAAAGAAATGACTATTCATTGATCGGTTCGCGCAGACAGGTCGCCAAGCCTTGGTACAATCTGGTCCATGAGCACAAAGCCCAAAGTATACCTCGAAACGACAATCCCGAGTTATTTTACGGCGTGGCGTAGCCGCGATCTTGTCATGGCCGCGAACCAGGAGACAACGCGCGAGTGGTGGTCACGTCGAAAGAACGATTTTGAATTTTTTGTATCCCTAGCGGTAATCAAGGAGTCCGGTGCAGGTGATCCGGACGCAGCTAAGCGTCGGCTGGAGTTTTTGACGCCATTTCCGCTGCTGGACATTTCAGACGAAGTTGAATCTTTGGCGGCGAAATTGATTGCTGACGTTCCGTTACCACCCAACGCTCAGGTGGATGCGCTCCACATTGCCGTCGCTGCGGTCAACCACATGAATTATTTGGTGACGTGGAACTGCACACACATTGCGAATGCAATTCTCCGATCCAAAATTGAGAAGGTTTGCCGGTCTGAAGGCTACGAACCACCCGTCGTCTGCACGCCACAAGAAATGTTGGAGAAAGAAGACCAAGATGCCTGATACGATCGTCCAGGAAATCCGAAACACTCGAGACGAATACGCTCGTAAATTCAACTACGATTTGCACCAAATGTGTCTTGACCTGCGCCGTGAGCAAGAACTCATCGGTGCGCAAGTCGTCACGTTCTCAACCAAATCGGCTCAATCTGATTTGGCCGAACAATCCGGTCAACGCGAGGCGAAGACGCCCGCGTTACCTTGATTTTTCGACACCGGGAGCACGGGGGAGTGGCAAAGCCGAAACGAGTGTTGTTTGTCTGCGAGGGGAATGTCCATCGCAGTCCCACTGCCGAGTGGCTGTACTCGAACACTCCCGGCATCCAGGCGCGGTCAGCCGGTTTGGCGACCTCGGCGCGTGTGCAAGTCACGGAAGAATTGTTGAACTGGGCCAACTCGGTATTCATCATGGAGCGGCGGCTAGTTACCCTGCTGCGTCGGCGGTTTGAACCGCTGCTCGCCGGTAAGGAGTTGGTTTGCCTGGATGTGCCCGATGACTTTCAGTTCAGGCAGTCGGAGTTGGTAGTCATACTCGTCGAGCGCCTTACTCCATACCTCGGTCAGCCAAGTCCAATTGACAGCGATACGGAAGATTCGAATAGATAAATTGATTTCCATCATAAAATTCATTGAGTAAAATTGCCGAACAATGCATTGAACGCGGACGGCGAGTACGCCGCCGGTTAATTCGAACGTTCGGCCCCGGAGGTTACACATGGGACCTGCTGAAGGTGCGATCCGCGAAGTGCACTCGACCTGGATCGACGCCGTCAACGCAGGCGATCTTGTCTGCTTACTCAGTTTGATGGCGGATGATGTCGTGTTTCTCAATCCGGGCCAAGCG
>JBAXBD010000749.1:0-3273 GCA_037142165.1 Schlesneria sp.
GTGATTTCTCGGTGATGACCAGTTGGCCATTCGCATCCGTCGTTGTGTCCATATAGTCCGAAACGATCGGCAAGCGTCGACGAGTCGTATCCAGTCGTGGTCGGCAGGCCAGCAGCCCTTTTGTGTAGGGATGCTTCGGATTCGCAAAGATATTCGCCACCGAATCATATTCGACAAGTTTTCCTCGATACATGACGGCGACTTCGTCGGCAATCTCAGCGATCACTCCCAGATCATGGGTAATAAACAGGATCGACATCCCGCGTTCGTCTCGCAGTTTCCGGATCAGATCCAGGATCTGAGCCTGAATCGTCACGTCGAGTGCCGTCGTCGGCTCGTCTGCGATCAGCAGCTTTGGGTTGCAGGCCAATGCCATGGCGATCATGACTCGCTGCTTCTGACCACCGGACATTTCATGCGGATATTTTTCGAGTGACTGAACGGGGTTGGGAATGCCGACCTCTTCAAACAATCGTCGGGTTCGATCGAGCGCTTCTTTGCGGCTGACTTTTTCGTGCAATAAAATAACCTCGGCAATCTGATTGCCGACACGATAGACGGGATTTAACGAGGTTCCTGGTTCCTGAAAGATCATGCTGAGTTCTTTACCGCGCAGGTGCCGCATGTCGGCCCGTGGCAACTGAACCAGATCTCTTCCCAGAAATACGATTTTGCCACCGTCAATACTAGCACCAACATCGGGCAATAGGCGCATGATCGAGAGCGATGTGACCGATTTTCCCGACCCCGATTCGCCGACCAACCCCAGTGTCTGCCCCTGCCGTATCCGAACGGTCAGATCATCAACGGCTTTGACTGTCCCTGCGTCGGAGTGAAAATACGTCTTAAGTCCAATGATATCGAGTAACGCCGCATCCGTCATGAAGTTACTTTCCAGGCAATCAGTGCGTGGTGACACTTCCGTTCTGCCCCACGAATATTTCAAAGGATCCTGTCGCATTCTCTGAGCTTGTCAGAATTTGTAAATCGAGAATGTCGAACGTCAGGCCGTCGCACTGGCTTTCTACGTATAAAACAATAGGGCGTGGAGGCCGAAACAATCCGCTACAACAAATCCAAAAACTCTTTTGAACACAAAACTTGCAAATTGCACGAAATAACAAACCGGCGAGATCAAAAGAATAGCAATTGAGTGAAGTTTTCGGGAGAGCGAAGCCCATTCGAAGTGCCCATTTGCGGCGAGTCCCTTAAGCACCGCTCGTTGCGCTCAATTGCATTCCACGTCTCAGAGATCCGATCAACTCTCAATTAGGGATGTTGTCGGGCAGAAGGCGCAATAACTCGCCTCGGCCTTCGATGGCGATGTATTCCCGGTCTGTCGGCACGAGTTTGTGACTTTCCACTTTCCCGCCCATCCAGTGAATCTCGATCTCAACCTCATTCGCTTCATCGGCGAGTCCAAAATCGAGTCGGTGTTCGTTTGTCGCTTGATAACCATCGCCGGCGGTAAGTTGTCGGGTCAATTTGATGCCGTTGGCTCTGACAATCACGCGTGTTCCGATCGCGTCTCGAGATCGCGTCGTTCCGACTAGCTTTAACCCAACTCCACGCCCTGCTTTCTTCGTGCGATTGTTCAGAAGAGCGGCTGGATCGCCAATGTGAGAGATGGCCACTTCGTTGAGTCCGTCGCGATTCCAATCCAGTCGTGCCAGCCCACGCCCAAGTCGGGGTAGATCAAAGAACGGCCCGACATCCTTGGCCATTCGTTCGACGAACCGCGCTCCCTGGTTTTGATAAAATTGAGGTCGCATCTTGTAAGGAATTTGTTTATGTGTGAAATCATCGACGTGCCCGTTGACGAGAATCAAATCTTCCCAGCCATCGCGATCAGCGTCCAAAAACTGAGACCCGAACCCAAGCATCGACCAACTAGGGTCGCGAAGGCCCATTGAGCGGGCACGTTCTGTAAACGATCGAGCTCCTTGATTAATGTAGAGCGTGTCCGATTCGTTGTAAAAATTGGTCACAAACAAGTCCAGTCGGCCATCGTTGTCCGCGTCCCCTGCAGCAATTCCCATGCTTGCCTGAGCCGCCCCTGAGTCATCGTAGGCCAATCCAGACACGACACCAATTTCGTTCCAACGAACGTCACCGTATGTGGTCGTCTCTGGAACGAAAAAGAAATTGGGACGCCCGTCGTTGCCCACGAACAGACTGATGGTACCCGAGTCGTCGAAGTCGCCCGCTACGATCCCCAAGCCATCGCCGTTGGGAACGTCAAAACCCCACTCCTGCGTTGTCTCACGAAACGTTCCGTCTCCCTGGTTCATGTAGGTGTGATCCGGAGCGGCAGTAAATCCCGCCGGGGCGCAAGAGCGCGGCTTGCCATCGTCCCCTCGGCAGATTCGTGAAAAGACATCGTTCCCTTCCAGGAACGTGACATCATAAACGTCGGGCTGCGAGTCTCCATTCAAGTCGGCGACCAGGCAGCTTGTTGTCCAATGGGGATGTGCGCCGAGTCCACTTGACCTTGTCACGTCAGAAAACGTGCCATCTCCGTTGTTGTGGTAAAGTCTGTTTCCATCGACATTGGCGACATAAAGATCTGGGAAACCATCATTATCGTAGTCGCTTGCTGCCACGCCCTGTCCAAATCCGGCATCTTTAATACCGATCTTGGACGTGACGTCTTGCATCAATTGTCCGGATAAATTTCGAAACAACACGTCTAGGTATTCATGATTCGATCGATCCGGGGGCCAGGTCGTTCCTTGTGTAAAATAGATATCGCACCATCCGTCAAGGTCGTAATCAATGGCTGCGACTCCGCCACCAGTGTATTCGAACATGCGTTTCCCCTCGCTTGAAGCGTCGTCCCCGTTAAAGTAGACGAATTTCAGTCCGGTTCGTTCGGCATCATCGACATAAGCGATCGGCCTCGATTCGATCGGTGGGGTATTCGCGAGCGTTTGCGTTTCGTTTTGGATCGGCACGTGCTCTTTGGCTTCGATCGCGCCGTGCAAACCATCGCTCCACCGGCGGCCCTGCATCAGGCGGCCCGTGTGTTCGTCGACGATAACGACTTTGCCTTCGCGCACGACGTAATCGACGTCTTTTTTGAAAGCGACGTGCGCTTTCATCGCTTGTTGCACGTGGTGCAAGTGGTCGATGTTCGCCGGATCATACAGGTTTTCAACGCGGAGCCGTTTTTCCAACTTGGAAATGCCGTCTTCCGTCAGCGCGACCGTGCGCGACTTTTCGTCGATGATGTAGTCCGAGTCTTTTTGCAGACCAGGGATCGCCGTGTTGACC
>JBAXBD010000750.1:0-3271 GCA_037142165.1 Schlesneria sp.
CCACTCGGCTCGCGTCGTTCCGTCAAGGGGACGGTTACACAATCCGTTTTGATCCGATCCTGGCTCGGGCGAGTTTTCCGTCATTTATGTCAACGACGCCGTCACCGTTGAGGTCACCAAGAAGGGTGTAAGAACCAGCCGATGCGTTGTTGAGCAACGTCATGTCCGTAGAACTGACGACACCATCGTCATTGAAATCCCCCGGCAAGATGTCGAGCCGCCGAGTGTAAGCCGATAGCTGACCGTTTCCAATTGTCACCGTGACGTTGTCAGCGCTCGCGATCGCATTGCCCAGGGTGATCGTCCAGTAATTCCCCGCTCCCGAGATGCTACCCAATGAATAGTTCCCTCCAACGACTCCATTGATCGAGACATCGGATGAATTGAGCGAAGGGATGGGTTGATCGAGCGTGATCGAGACGCTTCGGATGTTGAACCAGTCGATATCGTTAGTGCGTCCGACAGGAAGCAACCGACCGCCGCTGGCATCAACGAGATCAGCGGTTCCCGAAGACCCCCATTGCACGCTGGTTTTTGTCACGTTGGCGAGGACAACAGTCAGAGTCGCAGCGTTAGAGGACGTCGATCCACCTGCATTCGTGAAGGCCGCACGATACTGATTCCCGTTATCACTCGAGGTCGCAATGAAGCTGTAAGTCGTTGATGTCGCGCCGGGAATGTCGGTCCAGTGCGTGTCGTTCGTTTTATATACCTGCCACTGCACGTTTGGCGTCGGTGTGCTGCTCGCCGCTGCGGTAAAACTCGCCGTTCCTCCTGCTAACATGGTTACGTTGGCCGGTTGGGACGTCACACTTGGCGGGATTGGATCTGGCGGCTTCACTTCGAACGTAAAGCTTGTCCGATGATCGTAAAGGTGTTTTACATCATCATGAAGCGGTGAGTTGTTCGACGCGTAAGTCCTCTGTGGATAAAGCGGAGAGTTGGGGTCTAAAGAAAGTCGGTCGAAGTCAAACTGATCGCTAGTATTCTGAATTTCATCACGCTCATGGACTACGTTTGTCGAATCGATGTTGAAATTGACTGTGTACCGTCCAGGCGCAAGTCCGGTCGTCGAGAACTGGGTTGTGAAGCTTTGACTGGCACCAGCTCCAAGTACGTTGATGCTGGACACCTGGGTCTGCGAACTTGAATTACCCGGCGAAATGAGATTGGCTGAGAATTTCGATGCCACCCCCGTGCTCGCGGTCCCCATGTTGTAGACATTTCCTGTCAAGAACACGATTGTACCTGCTTGAACTTGCATCGTACCATCATCTGCATATGTTCCGTTTTGAGCGGACAATGATGCCGACTTATAAGTCAAATTCGGGTAATTGTAAAAATAAATTACCGGATGAAATCGGAGTTGGTCAGATGCCTGGTCTTTTGTAATCACGGCCGAGACATGTTTTGAGCTTCCATCTCCTGCACTTTTAATTGGAGGATTTGTTCCGTTGGCGACGGACGTCTGGAGGATATATCCATTACTTCCATAATCCTCCGAATTCATTTTTTGGCCAATCGGTGATCCATCCTGGTAAAAATAGACGTCTTTCTTGTTCGATCCCGTTGCCTGAGCGGCACCGAAATTCACCTTGAAATTAATCGGGGTTTGTGGCGCTTCGAAGAAAACGAGCGGACTCGTTGGTGAGTTTTGCACGAACTCAAACGGCACTTCAATTTGAGCAACGCCCGATGCATTTTTAAGGGTCACTTTCGCACTAGGGTTGTACAGGGACTCCATCTCGATCGTGGTACCTGCAGGCTTCGTTGCCAAGTACGACATGAGAGTGTCAAGTCGTGGGTAATAGGAACTCCCTGAAACGTCGCCTCTATCAATACTTCCATCAAGGTATTGAGTGGTATAAGTTGTGATAGCGTCACCACTCACACCGACCGTGGCAACGGGTGAGAGGCAACAGCGAACTTCTAGTGCCTCTAAGGGAGGCAGTTGCGATGATCGACGCCGGGCGCTTCGGCTCGAATCCGTCACCAAAGTGCGACGCCAGATTGTCTCGACCATAGCGAGCCGACTCGCAAGAGGCCGGACGGACAAGGATTTCCGCATCGTCAAAATCCAAGAACGGAAAAACATAGTGAGGTTCCTATCGGTGATTGATGGGTGACATCGAAACTGCGGCCGAACGGACGCCGCAAACAGTTGAACTGACCTATCCTGTTTTGGTAGACGAAAAATCAGACAAAGTAGAATCCGAGAGTCAACGCGGTGCGGATGAATGCCCTCTTCCCTCGTTGTCATTGTTGAAATCGAGGAGTGAAGAGACGGACGCAGCGCGCTCGATACGGTGTGAAATCCCATTTCAGCGAAGCTATTTTCTCATCTGGCGCGGATCTCACGAATATGCATCGCGGTAGGGGCGACCATTACTGGTCGCCCCCCGCTATTAAGCGAATTCGTGACTTTGGATCGAGGCTGCCAAGCAAGAAGTTATATCATTTGACGTTAAGACCTGTGCTGATTGTGTTCCAAGGCGAGTTCATTGATTTCGCCTGGTTCGTAAATCGCCCGGATGTAAACGTCTTATTTAAGGAATAATAGCGAATAAACCCGGTTGTCACGCCGGTCGCGGGTACAGGATCTGACCGATAGAGCGTCATCGTAGTATTGCTGAACGCAGCATTTTGGGCTGTCCCATACCCGGTTTCCAAAACGGCAACACAAATCCAGTCGCCTCCGTGGTCGTTTGTCGTTGTTAGCGCATTTGCGGGAATGTAGTCCCACTGGGTCCCCCCTTTGTACGCAGGAGATGCCACAGCGACAACAACCATAGAAGTCAGTGGCGGAGCTGCACCGGCATAAAGCAAACCTGGAAAGACGCTCGCGTAGACGACAAATGCAAACGCGGCGATCATCGCAGATGTGCGTATCCGCGCACGACTGTTGGATGTCGTCTTTTTTGCAGGAGAAAAGCCATTGGACAATCGAAGCTGCTTCATTTCAAATTCCTCATTGAGATTGGACACAATCACACAGTTCGGATTGCGCCGACGAGTCGAAAAAAGGCACACATGGCCCCGGCGACACACCGGGCCACGATCCAGATCGAAGTAGGACTCCGATCGCATCACCTGCGTCACAGTGGCACTTACAACTTCAGCATCCATGCGTGCGTGCGTGCCAACATCGTCACCGGTATCCGACCGGCTACTTGGGTTGAATTTTGGGCCGCCACATTAGAAAAGCGTGTCTTCATACCAACGCTGGCGGGCTGAGAAACCAATTCGCCGCGATATATTCACATTTTCTAAA
>JBAXBD010000751.1:0-3268 GCA_037142165.1 Schlesneria sp.
CTTCTCGATCTCGATTCGTGTCTGTCCGCTGAAAAATTGCCCCTGAGCGTTCCCGGTTGGAGCTGGCAACGGATCGGGGACTAATACTGCGACGGTTCGGGGATCAGGTTGAGATGCCGTCCCGACACCGGCCTGCAGTACGTTCGCAGCACGATTGGGGTGCGTCGCGACTTTCAGCAATAAGTTCTTTGGTCGCGGACCGATTTGAAAAGTCCGTGTGTAAACGGAAGTACTGAGATCCTGCTTCAGATCCGAGGTCCCCGTCTTTTCCGAACTTACTGGGAGGTCAGGACTGGATTCAATCACACTGGTCAACCCTGGCATTTCCAGAATGTTCGTATGACCGACCGTATACGACAGAATCACCTGATCGCCAAACTGATACAGTCCCCGATAACGCCCCCAGTCGCGTGGCAACGGGCCGTAGCGCCGGTTGTCTCGTCCCACAACTCGAGGATCATCGAACGAACCTGTGTCGGGATTCGCCCACGCTGGTCCCGTTGGATTGAAGATTTGAACCTGCCCTGAAACGCGAGGATGGCTATTATGTCGGCCGTCAAAATTGATGCCGTGCCAGTCAATGAAGTTTGAAGCCTGCTGAGGCTGGGCGCTCCATGCTGCCGCCATGCGCAGTGTGTCGTGATCGAAGACCTGCCAGTGCGCGCCGCGAGAAACTCCGCCAGGCCCCGAATCCAGTCGGACGGCGACCCCTTTCTGGGCGAAGTTCGATCCGTCGCTGCCAACTTCGTACGTCGCAGTCAGAAACGGTCCGTAATTCATCGAAGACCATGGTTCGACATTCGAAGGAGCTGGCCCACGAGTGCTTCCCTTGGGCAATGACGCAAGATACTCAGCGTCGATTGTCGCGTATTGTGAGGGATTATGCGGTTTGAGATACGTTTCGCGAACGTAGTGAATCACATCGTATTTCTGCTGAGGGACCATCCAGGTCTGCGGTGCCATCAACCCAAAACCGTGTGTCAGCGTGTGGTACATTCGATACGGATCGTTACCGTTCTTAAACTTTCCCTGGGCGAATTTCAAAGATGTTGGAAGTGAGCCTGGCTGGTCCTTCGTGCCGTGACAGTTAACGCACAGCCGCGAATAAATCGCCTCACCCCGCTGGAACGCCTTGTCGTCCAGATCGCGAAGCAGGCTGGCATGATCAATGTCACGTTCGTACTCCGGCAATGCAAATGAGACCAGCGATGCCGGCGGCTGCAATTGTTTCGCCGTTTCAGGACCACCTTCGACAATCGCAATCAGGTAGGCCATCAGATCAAGGAACTGCTGCCGGTTTGCCAGGACATTAACTTGTCCTGCGGGCATGATCGAAGTCTTGCCTGTAACGCGTTCTTCAATCTGCGTTTTGGCCAAAGTCACTGTTTCGCCAATCCGTGCCACATCGCGCAGCACGAGTGCGTCGTCAGTCTCTTCAACAAACAGACCTGTAACAGTCCTGCCGTCGGTCAGTTGAACGATGACCGGTTCAAATCCTTTCCGAATAACTTTGGATGGTTCGAGGATTGACTCGACCAGCGATTCGGCAAGTAATTCTGAATTAGCGACTTTTTCGAGACGCGCCAGATCGGGTCCCAGGACCGGCAAGCTGGAGGCCTGGCCGACGGTATGACACTTTGAACAGGCGAGAAACGGCTGGTGGAAGACAATCGCCCCGCGCTTGGGGTCACCCTCACTTCTCGCCGATTTTGCAAGCGATGCTGGTCCTTCCGCGACAAGCTGATCCTGCAATGTTCTTCCCTGCCCCCAGGCTGTGCCAACGAGTCCGTGCAGCAACAGGCAGAAACAACAAACTCGACGCGCAAAGGAATATTTCATTGAATCGTTCTTCGTTTCATGAGCAAAACACGGTCAAGCCAGTTTCCACTGCGCGCCAGGGAGTCGCGAAACACATTAAGATATCGTGTTCCTTGAACTTGATTGATAGTCACATTCCAACAATTGTCGGTCACGCTGTTCCCCTCGATTGTGCAATGCAATATTCGTTCTGACAAGCGGCAACGAGACGACCCGTTGCTCAACACGATTCCATATTTCAACGGTCCAGCCGGGGCATAAACGGAAAACGGATATCCCTGGATTACGGACAAATGAATTGAATCTGAGTACCCTTCGTAACACGACAAGAGTTCGGTGTTTCGACCCGTCGAGTACGGCGATACGATACATCACAAAGCCTGGTCAAGACTCGGTCGAATTGCGTCGCTTTTCATTCTTACGACGAGGAGCGGAGGTCAAAATGTCAACTGCTGTGGCTCGGAATCACCTCGGCCCAACCGATGCGGGGCGATGGTTGACGCGAGACGAATTTGCGACGGCGCAGTTTCAAGAACCCTACATTTACGAACGTGTCATGGGGAGGCTGTTGGTCATAAGTCCCGCAGAGCCAGAGCATCGATTCGTATCAAGGCCTTTCCGTAGACAACTCAGTGGCTATTGGGATCGGCACCCTGATCTTGTGGACGATGTCGATGTTGAAGGATGGGTCGCGACAAGCGAAGACAACGACCGATTGCCTGACATCTGCGTCTATCTGGCAGGTTCCTCGTCGCACGAAGTTGTTCCGAACCGAGTACCCGATTTGGTGTTCGAGTTTGTCAGTGGAAATCGATCGGACCAGGAACGGGACTATGTTCAGAAGCGGCGGGAGTACCACCAGATTGGAGTTCGCGAGTACGTGATTGTTGACCGGCTGAAAAGTGAGATTCTTGTCTTGCGCTGGCAACCAAGTGACTACGACACCGCGATTTTGACAATCGACGAAGCGTACACAACCCATCTCCTTCCTGGATTAGAGATCCGTGTCGCAGAAGCGTTTGCCAGCAAGGATTAATCGATTGTTTCGACCGATCGTTAAAAGCCAGGAAGCTGTTCGCCGCCGTCGCGAGTGATTAACGCTTGATAAATCTTCGGGTCAATATTATTTGAAACAAACCGCACGGAACCGTCTGCCATGAGGACATGAGCCCCTCCGATATGCTTGCTGCTGGCGCCGTTCGGGTCGCCAACCCCTTTGACAGTTGCTGCGTCAATATCCTGTGGCTTCATCCAGGGGATATTGAGTCCGCAGCCCTCGATCACCATCAACGTATTGGATGTGCCATCGCTGATGTCACGAAGCGGCACACATTTACCATCACCCAACGCAGTATTGCTGCCGGTGATCGTCACGTAGGCCGTATTCGTGCTGCCGGGGATCGTATGCGAAGGACATCCGTAAGCCACCGGCACCGGATCGGGCAAACCT
>JBAXBD010000752.1:0-3255 GCA_037142165.1 Schlesneria sp.
ACCATCGAGTGGCTGCAACTGCTCGCAATCATCCGCTTACTCGACTGCACCAACGTCTTACAGCGGATCTTACTATCCTTCGACGACTCCAGGCTCGGTCCCTTCACCTTCAGGAACGCCGCAGCCGATCCCAGAGGTTCCACCAAGCTACAACCCGCTCCCGAATGCTCCGTTACCTCCAGTAAATCCTACTCCCGACTCAACGACGCTGATGATTCCGCCACCATCAGGCCAGCAACCTCAGATGGTTTCCTACGAAGAATTTCAACGACTTCCAGGCAATGTCACTTCTGGACCGGGATCGTCTGTCCCACCTGCAGCGAGCAGTCCAACACAGATTCAGCAAGTTTCAACCGGTTCGCAGCCCTTGGTGGCACCACCATCGCCAACCCCAACAGCGATTCGAGCACAACGATCAGCCGTTTCCCCAACAAATCAGCAAGCGGTGTGGGCACCTTCCAGATCAAAATAGTCATCTGATTTCACTTCGAACGTGTTCACTCAACAAAATTTCGAATCTGGCCTGAAGATAAAGCCCAAGTCCCAGGACTTGGGCTTTACCCATTCGTAGGATGCGACATCAGGATTAGAAACAACATTTGCCATCGGTTTTCATGTCCTGCGGGGACTGATACACTTTCGTCTCGGAACCGCTCGCGGAAAACAACGCTCAAAATCAGTAAATCCGGGATTATGGTTCGGAAATAGCGTTGGCAGGGTGTGATTTCCAAATCAATTGGGGCTGCTGAACAACCAGGCTCCTTTTGAAAGGGCATCCTTTGCTCAGCTAACAGACTTGTTTTGATTTAAACCTCATTGTAGGAACCGGGAATGACGCACGCTTGGCACGATGTTACGCCGGGAGAAGACCTTCCGTCGGAGTTTACGTCCGTTATCGAAATTCCTCGAGGTTCAAGCGTTAAATACGAATTGGATAAGGTTACCGGATTGCTCCGATTGGATCGCATGCTGCATTCGGCAGTTTATTACCCGGCGAACTACGGCTTTATCCCTCAGACGTTGGCTGAAGACGACGATCCACTCGATGTTCTTGTCCTTTGCCAGGAACCGGTTGACCCCTTAACGCTCGTTGAAGCCAGAGCGATTGGCCTGATGACGATGGTTGATTGTGGTAAACGCGATCACAAGGTACTTGCCGTCGCAACAAAAGACCCCGAATACAATTCATTCCACGAAGCATCGGAGTTGCCAACGCACAAGCTGGCAATGATCCGCCGGTTCTTTCAGGATTATAAGACGTTGGAGGGGAAAGCAGTCGAGGTCGACGACCTGACAGAAGCCAAGACCGCTTTCCCAATTATTCTGGAAGCCCTTGAAAGATACAGCCTGTCACGTCGTCGCGGCTTTCGTTGATGTTCCAAGAAATTCTCATCATCAAACGTCCTGCAATACTGATGTGAATCGCCTTCATCGGCCTTTCGTTATTCGATACTCACTTTTTTCAGCGATATCAAAAAGGCCACCCACGATGGGTTCTTACTGGTTACTGAATCCGAACACGGCGTCAATGACAATCGGCGTCACGGATCATGTTGCCACAGGAGCCTTAACCTCGTCCCCGCTGATCCTGTTAATTGTTTACTGTGGACTGATCGCGGTTTCATCTCTCAGCGGTGGAACGTTGCCATTGCTGATCCGATTAACGCATACTCGGATGCAGGTTCTTGTTAGCGTTGTTGGCGGGTTCATGCTGGGTGTGGGATTTTTCCATCAGTTACCACACGCCGTCGTCACCATGTCTGCCGGAAATCACGATGCCTCCTTTGCTCTCGATTGGTGCATGTGCTGGTTAATGTTCGGATTGCTGCTGACGTTTTTCATGCTTCGCATGTTCCATTTTCACAGCCATGGACCAACCGAAGAGGATGACATCGCTCATTCGCATGACTGCGGTCACGACCATGATCACGATCATCAGTCCGTTAACCTTCATGACCACGATCACGACTCTCGCCACAAAGAGCCGCAGGGAGATCTGAAGGGGGCAAGTTGGATCGGAATATTTCTCGGGCTATCATTGCACACATTGTTAGACGGTGTCGCCCTGGCGGCAAACGTTCAGGCAGATGCGCTTCATCATTTTGAACACAACGGTTTCACAGGTTTCATTCCATTCGGGATCGGAACGTTCCTGGGGGTTGCACTCCATAAACCCCTCGATTCCTTGTCAATTACATCACTGATGGCTGCTGGAGGCTGGTCCAGCCAATCGATGAAACTCGTGAATATTGGATATGCACTGATGTGTCCGATCGGTGCGTTCCTGTTTTTCTTCGGAATTCAGCGATTTGCCAGCGGACAAGAAACTGTGGTTGCCGGCGCCTTAGCCATGTCCGCCGGTGTGTTCATCTGCATTTCTCTCAGCGATCTTTTACCGGAAGTCCAATTTCACTCGCACGATCGAGTGAAACTATCAGCAGCCTTGTTACTCGGAATCGTGACGGCGTGGGGGATTGGATTTCTGGAACCCGAACATAAACACGGCCATCAGCACGATCAGCCAGGATTAAAAATCCCTCACCCACCACGCGAGACTCGTGAACGCCCCTGACGATGGTTTTTGAATTTTCGTCGAAAAGCTCTCGAGTTGGCTTTTACTCGTGCGACAAAGAGTCGTGTGAGGGCTGAAGCCCACACCACGAAATACTCGCATTCTCCCGGGTGTTTCGTTAACCCTGAAACCGAGCTTTCAGAACCCGAGGACGATGTGCGAGGTCTTTTCGAACCTCGATTTCGTCATAAGCTCCGTGATTTGCCACAATCGCCTTGAGCGAATCGGCTTGTTCTGAAGTGAACTCAAGCAGCAACAACCCGTTTGACGCAGCGAATGCGGGTGCCTCATCAATAATTCGTTTGAGAATCGTCAACCCGTCCGTTCCTCCATCGAGAGCGATACGAGGTTCATGTCGTGCAACCTCGGCGTCAAGCTGATCAATCTCGGCCGAAGGAATGTAAGGAGGGTTGCTGGCAATCACGTCATACTTCGAACCATGTGGAATTGAAGCGAACAAGTCAGATTCGATGACATCGACCTGATTGGCAACACGATGCAGTGCGACATTTTCGCGAGCGATTTCAATTGCAGCGGAGCTTATGTCCGTTGCCGTGACATGTGATGTTTTCGCATTCTTCGCGACGGCAACTGCAACACATCCCGATCCCGTACACAAGTCGAGCACCTTTGGCGTGGGCATCCCTTTGACGCCATCGAGCACCTCCATGACCAGCGTCTCG
>JBAXBD010000753.1:0-3250 GCA_037142165.1 Schlesneria sp.
ACTCAAAGGGGGAGCAACGTTGTTAGCGCGGGTCCCGACCAAACGAGGGGGTGTCTACTTCTGGGCGACGACCCCGGCTCCGCGTGACTCGTCCCTGGCGACAGGCGGCGTCGTTTTGTACGCCTTCGTCCAACGAGCAATCTCGGCCGGAGCCGTAGTGCTGGGCAAATCCCGGCAGTTAGACGCCGGTAATACTCAAGGGGAAATCTCGTCAACCTGGAATCCTGTCGTTGAAGGGGACCAGGGATTATCGACCGAAGCGCTGTTTCATCGAGGAGTTTACAGTGCCAACGACCGCGTGCTGGCAGTCAATCGACCGGCTAACGAGGACGATGCACGCGTTTTGAACGAGTCTCGACTGGCCGAATTGTTTCGTGGTCTGAATTTCGTCCGCGTTGACGACCAGGCCGGAAGTTTAAGTTCATTGATCCAGGAAATCTGGCGAGTGTTTCTGATTACGATGTTGATTTCGTTGATCCTCGAAGCTGTACTTTGCCTCCCAAAAGTGGCGCGAACGACTGAAACAACACGAACTGCGGGAGCTGCGGCATGAACACCGTCCGCTCACTCACGTTTGTCTGGGCACCCTGGTCGATCGCGCTCTCGTTGCTCGTGATCGCTGTCACGGCAGGGCTTTGCTACGTCGCCTGGCAGCGGACCGGCTACCGTCGATCAATCGGATTACTGGAGTTATTGCGACTGGCACTCGTCTCGCTAGGCGTTTTACTCTTTAACCAGCCGGAATGGGTTGAGGAATATCGACCGGACGAGAAGCCGACGGTTGCAGTCTTATGGGATAATTCCGCGAGTATGGAAACGCGGGACGTTACCAATCACGAAACCACGTCGACAACCGTTAAAACACGCCGCGAAGCCATCGCACAATTGACTGACACACCGTTCTGGTCATCGTTGCAGGAACGGTTAACGATCATCGTTCAGCCGTTTGGAACGGCCGACGCGACATCGGCGACCCCGACAGGCCGTGGCACGAACTTATACGAACCGCTGGCAACTGCCCCCCAGCGATTCAAAAATCTGCATGCGGTTGTCCTGGCATCCGATGGAGACTGGAACGAGGGACCACCACCCGTTGAAGCCGCTTCGGCACTAAGGCTTAAAGGGGTTCCCGTTTTTACTGTTCCGGTCGGAAGTTCGTCGCGATTGCCCGACGTCGAATTACTCAGCCTCGACTCGCCAACGTTCGGCATTACAGGAAAATCTGTGCGGATTCCGTTTACGGTGGACAGTACGCTTCCGCGCGAACATCTGACGACGATGAAACTGAAGGTTTCGGACGGCGAAGAAATCACGAAGGAAATCCGGATCGCTCCCATGGGCCGCACCAGCGACTTCCTCATCTGGAAACCCAAAACAACGGGTGACTACACATTATCGCTCGACGTTCCCAAGCACGCTGATGAACTTGTCGCCGATAACAACAAGTTGTCTGCTCCCATTGCCATCCGGGAAGAAAAGCTGCGCGTCCTTGTGATCGAATCGGTCCCTCGCTGGGAATATCGGTATTTGAGAAACGCCCTTTCTCGCGATCCGGGGGTCGAAGTTTCATGTCTCTTATTTCATCCTGGACTGAATAAAGCGGGTGGCGGCAACAAGGATTACATCAAACAGTTCCCCAAGGGTTTGGATGAGTTATCAAAATATGATGTTGTCTTCCTGGGGGATGTTGGACTTGAGGACGGACAACTGACCGTCGAAGACTGCCGCTTACTCAAGGGGCTTGTCGAACATCAGGCCAGCGGACTGGTTTTCATGCCGGGGTTACTGGGACGGCAGATGTCGCTCTCGGATACGGAACTCGGAAAACTTTGCCCCGTGATTCTCGATCCGGCTCAACCAGGGGGTTGGGGCTCGCGGACACCCAGTCATTTTGAATTGACCGAGCTTGGCCGCCGCAGCCTGCTCACGAAACTGGCGGATACTCAAGATGACAATATTGAAGTCTGGGAGGGACTTCCAGGCTTTCAATGGTATGCCCCGGCACTCAAGGTGAAGGCCGGTTGTGAAGTGCTTGCGGTCCACAAGGATGTTGCCAACGAGTTTGGGCGTTTGCCGCTGCTTGCCACTGGAACATATGGTGCAGGCAAGGTCCTGTTTATGGGGACCGACGGCGCCTGGCGATGGCGAAAAGGTGTCGAAGATAAATACCACTATCGTTTTTGGGGCCAGGTGGTACGCTGGATGGCGTATCAGCGTAACATGGCCAAGGGCGAATCGATGCGGATGTACTATTCCCCCGAACAACCTCAAGTACGTCAGACGATTGCTTTGAGCGCGAACGTCATGGAAAAGAGTGGCGAGCCGTTACCGAAGGGGGACGTCACCGCTCGGATTGTTGCTCCGTCGGGAAAAGCCGAAACCATCCGGTTTCAGTCGTCAGGCGATGAATGGGGCGCGTTCGCGTCCCGTTTCACACCGGAAGAACCGGGTAAGCACGAGGTCTTCCTGAACTGCAAGCAGACTGGTGCAATTCTGGAGGCGTCATTTTTCGTTCAGGGATTGGCTGTCGAACGAATCGGTCGGGCAGCTCGGCCTGAAGTCATGGAAGAAATTTCCCGAGTTTCCAAAGGACAAGTGATCGGACTCGATCGATTAGAGCAAGTTCTGAAATCGCTGGCCGCGTTGCCGGAACCTTTACCTTCCGTTAGGCGAGTTCAGTTATGGTGTCATCCTATTGTCGCATCATTATTGGTTGCGATGTTAGGCGCGTTTTGGGTAGGACGTAAAGTTGTTGGTTTGATTTAGAATGAGATGAACGACATTGAACGAGGCTAGTGCGTTGTCAAGACTTAAGGTTCTGGTTGTGTGCCACTGCATCGGAGTCTTCTCCGACGCAGTGTCTTCGCTTTTTTCGAGGCGGTCAAAGAGCACTGGGTGACCGAAGACGGTCATCCAGTGGCACCGTAATCTTTAGCTTTGGCAAAACACTCGTTGGGCAGCATAAGCTTCCTGATTGTTTGGATCAGGTTTGACAGCCTTTTGTAGCAGTAAAAACCCGGGAAAAATCTTCTCGGCGCGCATTGAGAATTTGTCAGTGTTCCAGGAGAAAGCCGAAATGAGCGTTTCACAGCCGAATGCCGGACTGAAGTTGCCTTCATCGCTAAAGACGCAACTGGATGAATTCCGCCGTCGTGTCTGGACCATCAAGTCCATCGAAGCGGTCTGCGGTGCTCTATTTGGAATCTTTGTTTCCTATCTGGTCGTCTTCGGACTGGACCGGGTCATGGAC
>JBAXBD010000754.1:0-3246 GCA_037142165.1 Schlesneria sp.
GCATTCGGCGCGCGGTCATGCAAAAAGGCTTGCAGTTCCGCGGCAGTCGGGGGGAGACCAAGAAGGTCATAGCTCAGACGGCGAATGAGCGTCTGCCGGTCTGCGGCCGGACCGAGTGATAGTCCCTCACGCTCCAGGTCGGCATGAATAAACCCGTCGATGGAATTGCGCAAGGACATTGTCCGTGTCACGTCAGGGACGCTCTGTGGCGACAACTTCTGAAACGCCCAATGACCGTCCCCCGTCGCTGCAAGATCGGCCACGGTCGGCAGACCCGGTGCCCCATGCTCGATCCACGTACGAATCAACGATTTTTCGTCCGCCGACAGCGGGTCTTCCGGCGGCATTTCGTCTGCTGCAACGCGTTTCCACAGGGGACTGGCTTCGAGATCATGCGGTCGCAGTACCGGACCGTTCTCGCCGCCGCGCAGCACTCCCGCAGGCGTGCTCAGATTCAGCCGGGCCTCAGCGGTCACGGGCCCATGACATTTCACGCAATGACGCTTGAACAGAGGAACGATCTGCGCTTCGAATTTCGGTGCAGGATCAGCAGAGATTATGGCGATGAGCAGTAAAATCTCCGGCGATAACATCGGCAATCCAGTCCCTTAAGATTCTCAGTTCTTCGTCACACCTTCTTTTTTATTATAAGCGAATTGATGAATCGCGGGGAACGACGGGTCATCGGCGCGATGATTTAATCGCTTACGAACAAAAGCAATCGAGTGCCTTGGCAAAACGAAAGATTAAAGTGCTCTTAGATTGACGCGTAAAAAACGACGAGACCGAGTCTCCGAAGACTCCGGCGAGGCTTTGCCTCACGCCAAAGTAGCCGTCTCGCTCCGCCGAGACGATCGCCGAATTGCAGCAGACCTCGACTGGCAATTGAAAGCCTCGATCGATCACAAGGTTAATGGCAATTCGGCTTTCTTCTTGACGAAGCGAGAAGTCGACTTTTGCAGAAATCCAGAAACTTGACTCAATGAGTCGAGCTTCAAACCTGAAGAAGTCCGATGCAGTGGCACACAATCAGCCGAAGTGCTCTGTCTTCATGCATGCAGGTCAACAGCACCTTTGTTTTACGCGGCTGAAACAACCTTGACCTTAAAAACCAGGATACTGTTTATTGGAATGGATGATCCGGCACCAATCGTGCCGTAGCCCAAATAGGACGGGATCAGTAGCGTTGCGACCGTACCCACGGGTAACAGTGCGAATCCTTGATCCCAACCCGCGATGACCTGACCGATTCCGAGCTTGAACGAGAACGGTGAGACATGGCCGAATGGAGCATCAACATTAGAATCAAACTCGATCCCCAGGGTCCCATTGGAATTCAGGAGATAACCCGAATAGTTCGCTGTGACAGTTTGGCCATTGGTCGGAATGGCTCCCGTTCCTTTTGACGTAATCACGTAATCCAGCCCGGTCGAGGTTTTTACCGCAGTCAGGTTGTTGGCTGTCAGATAGGATTGGATAATCGCCTGTTCGTTCGTGATCGTTCCTGTTCCCGCAAGTTGATTTCCAGACGCACTCGTCATGGTCGCAGTGACAGTGAAGGTGTTGGTGGTCGTTGGTAATGGTGCCGCCGCGACACCTGATACGGCCCCGAGATTCAGGGACCAAACGCCAGTCGAGGGTGATGTTAACTGGGGAGACGTACCGAGGGTATACGTCGCGCCATTGACTGTCACCGTTAACACGGGGGCGCTTTTCGCGAAAGTGGGATATGTTCCCGTGATGATTGGTGTCGTCGTTGGTGCCGCCTGATTGTTCACCGTTGGTGCGGTCGTTGACGAAACAGCAATATTTTGTGATCCGGAGCCAGTAATCGAATAGATATCGGCGACAGTAAACGTGGCGACTCGTTGCACCGACGTCACGGGATTGCCCGCGACAGACCAGAACTGCAGCGACCGCAACGTCGCCTGGTATTGAGCAACGGTGGCGAGACCGCTGATCGTTAAGCTGGCAGTGTTGGACGTGTCGTTCTGGACGAACGTATTCTGCAAAGCGTAAGTGTTTGAGAATTGTATACGGTCACCACCTTGCCAGTTCACAAACGAAATCGTCGCGCTCGAAAGACTCAGGCTGTCTGTGATGACGAGATTTGGAGCGACCGTGACTGGAGATGCCAACTGGGCGTAATTCGTCGTTCCAGCGATTCCCGACAGAACCGGTGGTGATACCGTTGAAGCGGGGTTGAATTTAATATTCTGCGTTCCTGATCCACTATTCCCGTAAATGTCGTTCACCGTAAACGTCGCCACTCGCTGTAACCACGTCACGGGAACGCCTGCGGCTGCCCAGAACTGCACTGATTGCAATGTCGTCTGATAGGCAGCAATCGAGGCAACTCCCGTGAAAGTCAACGTGGCCGTGTTGGCCGTACTGTTCTCAACAAACGTATGTTGCAAGGCATAAGTGTTTGTGAATTGTAAGCGGTCACCATCCTGCCAGTTGGTGAACGAGATTGTTGCGCTCGAAATGTTCACGGTATCTGTGATGACGAGATTTGGCGCGACCGTGATCGGGGTCGCAGGAGCGGTGTCACTCGTTGTCCCGCCAATTCCCGACACAACTGGTGCACCCTTTCCAGAAAGGTTGAAACTGATGTTTTGCGTCGCTGCGGAACTGCTGTCCCCGTAGACATCGGTCACGACAAATGTCGCGACTCGCGTTGCAATGTTCAAATTGCCTGCGACATCCCAGAACTGTACCGTTTGCAATGTGGCCTGATAGGCGGCAATCGAGGCAACTCCCGAGAAAGTCAACGTGGCCGTGTTGGCGGTGTTGTTCTCGACGAATGTATGCTGCAAGGCATAGGTATTTGTAAATTGTAAGCGGTCACCGTCCTGCCAGTTCGTAAAAGAGATTGTCGCGTTCGAGATGTTCACGGTATCTGTGATGACGAGGTTTGGAGCGACCGTAATCGGGATTGCAGGAGCGGTATCACTCGTTGTCCCGCCAATTCCTGACACAACCGGAGAACTCTGGCCAGAGAGGTTGAAACTGATATTTTGTGTCGCGGCCGGACTGCTGTCAGAGTAGATATCGGTCACGGTGAATGTCGCGACTCGCGTCGAGATGTTCAAATTGCCCGCGACATCCCAGAACTGCACCGTTCGCAATGTTGCCTGATACGCAGCGATCGAGGCAACTCCCATGAAAGTCAACGTGGCCGTATTGGCCGAACTGTTCTCAACAAACGTATGCTGCAAGGCGTAGCTGTTTATGAATTGTAAG
>JBAXBD010000755.1:0-3241 GCA_037142165.1 Schlesneria sp.
CGCCAAGGATGGCACGCATGTCCAGAGCTGTTCGCTCCTTCGTGTGGTCGTTAGGTCTCGCCATGAGCGTTGTTGGCACCGGTGCCGGCTGCGCCCACTTGATCGAGAACCGCGCCATCATGGCCTTTTCTGAAAACCTCAAGGCGCAAGACCTTGAAGGGCTGAAGGTCGTCACATCTGATGACTTTAATAAGCGGGCGTTACGCACAGCCTCCGCTCTTGAAGACCTGAAAATCCTCCGAATCCCGGACGGAAAAACTTCGATTGTCGATGTCGAACAGATATCCGACGACAAGAAGCGGGTCTCCGTTCAGGTTGGTGAGGACAAAAAAGAAGTCTTCTACGAGCTGACGAAAGATGAATCCGGCAAGTGGGTCATTGATGACATCTATCTGAAGCAGAAGAAAAAAGGGATCGAAGCATACAAATCGGTTACCGAGCAGATGGACCTGTTATTGACGGTTCGCGAATTCCTGGATGCATGGGCACATGGTGATCGCGAACAGGTCCTTTCTATCACAACACCGAAATTGCGATCGGCTCTTGAGGACCTCCCTCCATCGTTCCTCGCTCAAGTCACACGGCAGGTCACCAAGGGAAAATCGTCGAGCGGAAAATTCAAACCAGTGGCTTCGATGGATGAAAAGATCGCCGTCGTAAAAATGCCACGGCAAGCAGGCGAAACTGTCATCACGTTGGAACTTCGCAAAGGGAAGTGGCAGGTCGCCGATGTTGGAATCGCCTGCAAAGACGAAGAAGAAAAGTTACCGTCCGTCCTGAATGTCGCTCACGCCGTCAATCGATGTGTGGCGTTCCTCACGGCGTATCAAACGGAAGACAAGAAAAAGCTGTCCGAGTTGTGCGAATCCGATTTCTTCGAAGGAAGCCTGTCGTTTGCAGACCTGAAGCAGGCCAAACTGCCAGAACCTCAATTGCCAGAGCATGAGTTGCAAGTTCGATTGCGCGGTAATCGTGCGGACTTCACCCTTCGCAGTGAAAACGAATTTGTTCAAGTCGATATGCAGCGTGCACCAGATACAACGTCAGACGCCTTGCCCGAATTCGTTGTTTCCGACGTTACGATCTACGAGATCGCAACGAAACAGGAAATGCGACTTTCGGCAATGTTCACATCTCACGGGATGCTTGAAGTCTTCGTGAACGCTCTGTCACGCAGAAAACTGGAAGAGATCAAACATTGTGCGACGCGAGATTTTTCCAGCCGCGTCTGGGACAAAATGACCGAAGCCACAGTTCCTTCCATGCCTTTAGAAGGCTTCGATTCGACCGATATTGAAATTATCTCGGCATCATACCAGGGTGCTTTGACCAAGATGGATGTCCGTCAGGGTGGTCGCCCTTTTACTTACCTATTGCGGGATGAACGGGGTAAGTTCCTGGTCGATGATATTCAATGGCAAGTCACTGGTGTTCCTGCCTCAGTAAAGTCCACGTTGGAAATCTTGATCCCGATCCAGGACTTTGCCGCGGGAATTACACTTGGACGAGACCCCGGGCAGCAGCAACAGGCTCTGGACCTGATCCAGGGAAATTCGTCGAGCGATTTCAACAGAATCGTGTGGAATCAGTCTCGGTTTGTTCCGAATTCGGGGATGTCGGCCGATACGTTTCTGCAGGCTCCAGTACGGTCAATTGCAATTGACGACAAAGAGGCGGTCGTCAATTTTGGAGACCAACGATATGGTGCCAAAGTCCTGATGCGTCGCGAGTTTGATCGCTACATTGTAGACGACGTGATACTGATCGCGGGTCCTGAAGAATCGGAACGTCTCGCCCTGCGACAATCTTTAAGAACTCAATTGGCCAGTGGCAAGGCGCGAGCACCGCAAGCGGTCGTTCAAGCCAGTCTGTCAACCACGTCAGAAAACCAGGTTGAACAAGCCGTTCATCAAGTTGCGGCAAAACCGGAAAAACTGTATCCAACTGCCGTCAATCCGCCTCGTGAATTGGATCACGGTAAGCCGAAGAAGCTAAAAAAGCCGAAGAAGCCAAACGATTCGGAAGAGCTCGAAGAGCAAGAAGAATTGGAAGAGCCAGACCCGTTTGCTGATATCCTGCAAACGGAACCTTGAGCAGCGTCTGGACGACAGGTCGACTTCTCACCAATGTCGTGACACTGCTTCGGAGCTTCCGGAGAAGCAGTGGCTTCGCAATGATTGCTATTGGGAAAGAGCACTAATTGACCCAAAGCTGTCATGCTGTGGCACAGTTCTTTTCTAAGACTCTCAAGCAAAATCAATTTCGTCGTAGTTTCGCCAGAATCCGGTCTAACTGGTTGGCGAACGCCTGACGATCGTTGCCACTGAACGGAGCGGGGCCGCCGCCGACCATTCCTCCTCCCCGAAGCTCATCCATCAGGTTCCGCATCGTCAATCGCTCGCCGATGTTTTCGTCGGTATAGAGCTCACCTCGAGGATCAAGGGCCGTCCCCCCTTTGTTCACCACATGAGCTGCCAAGGGGATATCTGCTGTGACGACAAGGTCCCCTGGATCGAGCAGTTCCACGATCTTTTGATCGGCGACATTCAGCCCTGATGGCACCGTTAAAATCGAGATCAAATCTGATCGCGGGATGTGCATTGGCTGATTAGCCACGAGCGTCAGAGGGATTTTTGTCCGTATCGCAGCGCGGAACAATATGTCCTTTATGACTCCCGGACATGCATCGCCGTCGACCCAGATTCTCATGCACGATTCCCTGTTCTCGAAGTTCACCGCAGAAAGCGTCCGCCATTCAGGTCAATGACACCACCGGTCATAAAACTTGAAGCATCCGAGGCGAGGTAAAGGACGGCCTGTGCGATCTCGTCGGAAGTTGAATTACGTGCCAAGGGTGTCTGACGTCTGTAATCAGCCATTTTTTCCGGCGTGCTGAAGACCTCGTGGTGGCGCGTTTCCACAACCCCAGGCATGATACAGTTGGCTCGGACCAGAGGTGCCAGTTCACGGGAAAGCGTGCGTGTAAAAACTTGAAGCGCTCCTTTAGCCGCGGCGTAGGGACCGGCTCCTCCAGACCCGCCAGTTTGAACGGACAACGACAGGTTATTGATGATACTGCCGTGTCCTGAAGCATTCTTCAGATGCGGAATCGCACGCCGAGTCACCAGAAATGCCGAATGAACATTCACGCTAAACGCCTGCATCCAAAGATCGGTAGGGCATTGTTCAATCGATGATCGAGTCAACGGATTTCCCGCGTTGTTAAAGAGGACATCTAGTC